>JARDZH010000298.1 GCA_029240955.1 Pseudomonas sp.
TGTGACGCAGTGGCCGCGTTGATGGAAAAGGACCCTGGCCGTCGCCGCGCAGCCCGACACGCGATTGTCCTGCGCCCGCTGGCCTTCGTTCGCCAGGCGGGCAGGGCCGCGGATGGGGTTGCCAACATGTTCGTGATCGGTCCGCAGGACACACGCGTCGGTCCGCACGTGCTGTACCGGCCGTTCAGCACGATTCCGTTGACCGAATTTGCCTCGTGGGCGGCGCTGCTGGACGCCATCGTTCGGCCGGGCGCGTTGCAGGATGATGTGCTGGTGTGGCTGAGCGACGAGGCGCGGCCGATCTATGCCAATGGCGGTTTTCAGGAGCCGCATATCGTGCGCTTCGGCCTGGGATCGGACTTTGCGCCGCTGGAACGCCCGCTGCCGGCTGTGCTCGCTACCGACATAATCGATGGCGAGCCGCTGACGGTGCTGTTCAACGCCAACGCGCAGGCGCTGGTGACCCTGGCCGATCGGGATTCGGTGTCCAACGCCGAAAGCCGCTGGGCGATCCTTAAAGAGGGTGGCTGGGCGCTGCTCAATGCGCTGCTGCCGCTGGTTGGCGGCCCGGTTGCCAACGCGGCGTGGCTGGTCCAGCTGATGCTGAGCTTCCAGCGCTTCGTGCAGATGCCGGCCGACGCAGACGCCCAATTGCGATCGAGCACGCTTGCCGATCTGTTGCTCAATATCTCCATTCTGCTGCTGCATCAACGTGTATCGGTGCATGCGCTGGCGTATCGTCAGTTCACGGCTGCACGTACTGCGCGGGGCGCGTCCAGCGCACACGCTGAAGTCAACGAGGTGGCGCTGGAAGACGTGGAACCGGTGCTGGATTTCAGCTGGTCCAACCCGGTCAATCAGCTCGATGGTGCGCAGCGTGCTGACCTGCAGAGTTTCCGGGTGGCCGGCGTGCCGCCGCTGCAAGCGCTCGCCGGTCAGGATGCACAGACGGGGTTGTACAGCGCTCAGGGCAGGATGATGGTCAGGATCGGCGGCGACGTGTTTCGCGTCGAGCACGATGACGACGGTTACTACATCGTCCACCCGCTGGACACCGGTCGCCGTGGCCCGCGCATTACGCGCGACGGTGACACGTGGCGTCTGGACTTGCGTTTGCACCTGCGCGGCGGCGGTCCGAAAAAGCGCGCCCGCGAGCTGGCCGAGCAAAATGCGGCAACGCTCAAGCGTGTTCGCGAAACCCGCTCGGTGCTGGGCAGGCGCCGTGACGAGCTGTACAAGAAAATGGATGTCTACAACACTCAGCTGGCCACCGCATCGGAACAGGTCAGAGCGTTGTTTCTGGCGCGTTATGACACCGATCTGCGCGAGGCGCTGGACATCGTTCGTCAGCGCGGCGCTCTGGTCGAAGAGTTGCGGCCCGGCGACCGGCCTTCGGAGCGTGAACTGGGTGCGGACCTCAAGGACATCGCTTCCCGCGTGCGATACCTCGAAGCCATGATGTTCAAGGACATCACCGACATCGCCAAGGCTTCGGTACTGGTGATGCGCCGCCCCGAAACCGGGGACGCGGTGGTCGCCGACAACGTCGATGCGTACATGGAGATGTTCGGCAAGCTGGCGACCAAGCAGCAGAAGGGCGGCGAATGGGCGACGGTGCGCGAGTCGCTGTGGAAGCAGTTGCGCGAGCTGCCCAAAGCGGGCGACGGATTCTGGCGCGCCGAGGTGCTGGATTTCGAGCGAACCAATCTGCCGTCGCTGCTCGAATGGAAATTCATGCAGATCTTCTCTTTCCTGGAGCTTTCGTTTTCTCGCGAAGACATGCTCCAGCCCGAGGCGTACAAGCCGCTCAAAGCGCTGCGCATCAGCGTGAAGCTGTACGACGCGATGGCCTCCCACACGCAATTGGGGCGACCCAACAGCTACACGCTGGCTGAGCGCATCGACGTGCTGGAAAGCGTGCTGCGTGAATACGACCGGGCGATCGAGACAGCGACCTTCGTCCGCGAGTCGGACTTTCTGGAGCACCGCAATGACTATCTGGAGCGCTTCATCGGCCTGTTTCAGGAGGTCAGGCTGTCGACCGAGAGCCAGCTGACTGCACTGATCAAGGAGAACACCGACCCGCCGGCGCTTCCGGTCGAGCGGGTGCCGCATCAGGTGCAGCCGCGCAAGAAGATCATCAGAACCCGCGACCGACGCGTGCTGGTGGCCGAGGTGCGCGAAGAGCCCGGTGACCTTGAGGGCGAAGTGGTCGATGTGCATGACCCGATGACCCAGCGCGTGATCAATTCCTGGCACCGTCACGCCGACGGCGCCTGGTCCGAGGTCGAAACGGTCACGCCGCCCCAGCCGACGCCACGCCCCTTGCCGCGCGCGGAACTGCGTCAGCGGGCGAGCGCGCTGCTGGCCCAGGTCGACCACGCCATCGCCAGCGCATGGCGGCAATCAGCGCGTGCCTATGAACCCGAGGACATGGAAGACATTCTGACCCAGCGGGCGACCCGGCTGACCGAGCTGGCCGACTCACTCGGTGATGCCGAAGGCGGAACGCTGGCGACTGAGCTGCGGCAGGCCTCGGCCCGGCTGGTCGAGCAGGGCCGCGCCGTGCGCATCGACATGATCAAGCGGCAGCCGCCGACGGCGGCGCGGCTCAGCTATCTGCACCGCCTGGGAGAAATCGATATTGCAAAGGTCGATGCGCGCAGCAATCTGTCCGGCGCGCGACGGGACGATTTTCTGCAGGAATACACGATCCGCGACCGGCACGACCTGCGTCTGCTGTGGTGGGCGCACTTTCACTACAGCAGCGAAGAGGCGGCACCCGCAGACTTCACCGCAGCGCATCTGAAATTGCCCGACCAGCGTACGCTCGGTTACAAGGCGCTGGTGCGCGCCGCCAAAGACAATCAGGCCGTGGTGGCAATCTATCGCAGTGCGATCGGCAAGGACGTGGCGCAACGCCTGTTCATGCCGCTTGCCCGCTGAACCGCGCGGACTGATTCACAACCGCCGGTCCGTTGACCGGCGGTTGTGGGCGGCGCAGGCAAAAAATTGGCCTTCGACGCGACCAAGGGTTAATGTTCGCAGCGTTGAAGCAGCGCTAGACTGCGCCGCGTGATTAAGCCGGAGATGCCAGAGTGGCGCCTCGGTCCGTTCTGAAGGAGTACGCATGGCTGTCTATAACTACGACGTGGTGGTACTGGGTTCCGGCCCTGCCGGAGAAGGCGCGGCAATGAACGCCGCGAAGGCAGGCCGCAAGGTCGCCATGGTCGACAGCCGTCGGCAGGTCGGCGGCAACTGCACTCACTTGGGCACCATCCCGTCCAAGGCCCTGCGTCATGCGGTCAAGCAGATCATCCAGTTCAACACCAACCCCATGTTCCGTGCCATCGGCGAGCCGCGCTGGTTTTCCTTCCCGGACGTTCTGAAGAACGCCGAGCGCGTCATCTCCAAGCAGGTCGCCTCGCGCACCAGTTATTACGCCCGTAACCGGGTCGATGTGTTCTTCGGCACCGGCAGCTTTGCCGACGAAACCAGCATCAATGTGGTCTGCGACAATGGCGTAGTGGAAAAGCTGGTGGCCAACCAGATCATCATCGCCACCGGCTCGCGCCCGTATCGTCCGGCGGATATCGACTTCAGCCACAAGCGCATCTACGACAGCGACACCATCCTGAGCCTGGGCCACACGCCACGCAAGCTGATCATTTATGGCGCCGGTGTCATCGGCTGTGAATACGCATCGATCTTCAGCGGTCTGGGCGTGCTGGTCGAGCTGGTGGACAACCGTGACCAGTTGCTCAGCTTCCTCGATACCGAAATTTCCCAGGCGCTGAGTTATCACTTCAGCAATAACAACGTGATGGTTCGCCACAACGAAGAGTACGAGCGGGTCGAAGGCCTGGAGAACGGTGTGATCCTGCACCTCAAGTCCGGCAAGAAGATCAAGGCCGACGCGTTGCTGTGGTGTAACGGCCGTACCGGCAACACCGACCGCCTGGGCCTGGAGAACATCGGCCTCAAAGCCAACGGGCGCGGGCAGATCGAGGTGGACGAGAACTATCGCACCAGCGTTTCCAACGTGTACGGCGCAGGCGACGTGATCGGCTGGCCGAGCCTGGCGAGTGCCGCGTACGACCAGGGCCGTTCGGCCGCAGGCTCGGTGGTCGACAATGGCAGCTGGCGCTATGTCAACGACGTGCCGACCGGCATTTACACCATTCCCGAGATCAGTTCGATCGGCCAGAACGAACACGAACTGACGCAGGCCAAGGTGCCGTACGAAGTGGGCAAGGCGTTCTTCAAAGGCATGGCCCGCGCGCAGATTTCCGGCGAGCGGGTCGGCATGCTCAAGATTCTTTTCCACCGCGAGACGCTCGAAGTGCTGGGCGTGCACTGCTTCGGCGACCAGGCAT
>JARDZH010000299.1 GCA_029240955.1 Pseudomonas sp.
GGCGTGGTAGCACTCGATGCAGTTGTGCACGAACTCAGCCACGGCGCGCTCGTCGAGCACGCCGCGCACCGAATAACGCATCACCTGCGCGTCCCCCAGAATCGTCGCCAGCGCCGGGACGTCGGCGGTCTGAAAATGGCGAATCACCAGCCGCGCGGTGCGCAGCGCTAGAGGTTCGATGTTCATGTGTACGTCACAGGCTACTGCTGACCTTCGCCGCGACATCGGCCGGCACCCAGGCTTTCCATATCTCGGGGTGATCCTTGAGCAGGCTCTGCGCGACCGCTTTCGGCGCAAGGCGTTTCTCGCTCATGCGGGCCAGCGTCTGGTTAAGCAAGTCGATGGGCAGATCGACCTTCTCGAAAAAGCTCACCAGTTCGGGGTATTGCTCGTTGAAGGGCGCGGACACGCCGATCGACAGGTTGGCGGCCAGCGAAGAAGTGCCACGCGGATTGGGGTTGCTGGCGTCGGTCAGCGTCTTCCAGGCCTCGGCATCGAAGGGCGGCTCTTGCAGACGGATCAGCTTGTGCCGACCCAGCAGCGGCGTCGGCGACCAGTAGTAGAAGAGCACCGGCTTGCCGCGACGGATAGATGAATCGATTTCGGCGTCGAGTGCCGCGCCGGAGCCGGTACGGAAGTTGACGAAACTGTCGTTGAGCCCGTAGGCCTTGAGCTTCTGGGTGTTGACGATTTCCGAAGTCCAGCCGCTTGGGCTGTTGAGGAAGCGGCCCTTGTCCGGCGACTCCGGGTCCTTGAACACGTCTTTGTAACGGCTCAGATCGGCGACAGACTTGAGGTCAGGAGCCAACGGCTTGATGCCTTTGTCAGCATCGCCCTTGATCACATATTCAGGCACCCACCAGCCTTCCGTTGCGCCCTTCACGATGTCGCCGACGCCCGACACTTTGCCTTCGGCCTCGGCCTTGACCCACACCGGACTGCGCCCGGTCCATTCTTCGCCAATGACTTGAATGTCGTTTTTGGCAAGCGCGGTTTCCAGGCTCACCGTGCTGCCAGGCAGCGTATCGGTCGGGTAGCCGTAGCCTTTTTCGACGATGGTGCGCAGCACTTCTGTGATCAGACTGCCGCTCTCCCAGGTCAGATCGCCAAAGATGATCGGCTTGCCTTTATCGGCCGCCAATACCGGCTGACTCAACAGCCCAAGCGCCAGCAACGTGGAAGCCAGTAGTTTTGTGATGGATTGCATGATGACCTCGTGATGGCGCCTGGATAGGACTGTCCGACTTTATCGACAGCGTTCGTTGACCATTAGTTGTCACAGCGAACCGAATTTGTGCTGCATGTATCATGCACGCCCATCACGACGCCCGGGGCTCCGTACATCACCATGTCTGAAATCGACTTCGGCCGCTTGCCCGAGGCTTGCCGGCCACTGCTGAACAAGTTCTACCGCGACCACCAATCACTCATGCGCGCGGCGACCAAGGGGCAGATCTGGGTGGCGAAGGATACTGACATGCGTGGCGCGCTCTGCTTGACGGCGGTGGACAACGGTCACTGGCTGACGGGCTTGTTCGTCGCCCCAGCGTTGCGCGGCCAAGGTATCGCCCAACGCTTGATCGAGGCGGCGATGGCTCCGCTTGAAGGCCCTGTCTGGCTGTTCTGCCATCCAGACCTGCAAGCGTTTTACTTGCGTTCGGGTTTCGGCAAAGCACAACGTCTGCCCGCCGCACTGGGTGAACGCTTCATGCGCTACAGCCGGAGCAAGCCATTGGTCGCGCTGTGTCGCGTGGTCGAGTGACGACTCACTCGTCAGCGTTAGGGTCCATGTCCGGGAACATGACGTCCATGAAACCGAACGTGCTGAAGTCGGTAATCCGCGAAGGGTACAGCCGGCCAACGAGGTGATCGCACTCGTGCTGTACGACGCGCGCGTGAAAACCGTGCGCCAGACGATCGATCGGCTGACCGTCCGGATCGACGCCCTCGTAACGAATGCTCAGAAACCGGTCGACCTTGCCCCGCAAGCCCGGCACCGACAAGCACCCTTCCCAGCCCGATTCGACCGCCGGATGCAGCGGCGTGATGACCGGATTGAGCAAAATGGTACGAGGCACTGCTTCGGCATCGGGATAACGTTCGCTACGTTCGAAACCGAAGATGACCAGTTGCAGGTCAACGCCGATCTGCGGCGCGGCCAGGCCGACACCGCCAACGCTTTCCATGGTTTCGAACATGTCGCTGATCAGCGTCTTCAACGCTGGGCTGCCGATCATTTCCTGCGGCACGGGCGGGGCGACTCGCAAAAGTCGCGGGTCGCCCATTTTCAGAATGGTGTGGATCATGATGATGGCCGTCGCTTTTGACGAAAACCTTATCCTCGCACAGCTGGATCGTGATCGTCGGTTTTCAGCGTACTGGGCTGCGAATGATCCCGGCCCAGGCCCGATATATGACGCTTGGTGCTGGCCGATTCCTGACCGTCATCCGGATCTTTTTCGCCCTTGTCCTTGCCTTCGGCGGACATGTGCTCGATCACCGCATTCATCTCCGCACCCAACAACAGCACTGCAGCCGAGATATAGAAGTACAACAGCAACACGATGATCGCACCGATACTGCCGTACATCGCGTTGTAATCGGCAAAGGTGCGCACGTAGTAAGCGAAGCCCAGCGAAGCGACGATCCAGACCACAACCGCGAGAACCGAACCGGGCGTGATGAAGCGGAAGTCCTGCTTCACGTCGGGCATGACGTAGTACATCAGCGCCACTGCCACCATCATCAGCAGGATGATCACCGGCCAGCGCAGAATGGTCCAAAGCGTGACGATGAATTCCTCAAGACCGACTTGCGATGCGATCCACTCCATGACTTGCGGGCCCAGCACCATCAAGGCTGCCGCAACCAGCAGCATGCCGGCGATACCAACGGTATAGAGCACAGACAACGGCAGACGCTTCCAGATCGGACGTTCTTCCACCACGTCGTAGGCAGCGTTCATGGCGCTCATCATCAGGCGCACGCCTGCCGAAGCCGTCCAGAGTGCGACGAAGATACCGATCGACAACAGTCCGCCCTTGGATTGCTGCAACTGGTCGATAACGGGATTGACCTGCTCCAGCGCTTCCGGTGGCAGGACCAGCTCAGACTGCAGACGCAGCCATGAGAAAAAATCGGGGAGGTGCAGAAAACCGATCAGTGCGATCAGGAACAACAGGAAGGGGAACAACGAGAACAGCATCTGGTAAGCCAGCGCTGAGGCATAGGTCGGCATCTCGTCATCGATGAACTCGCTGACGGTACGCACCATCACCTTGCCCAATGGCAGTTTACGCAATGTGGGAAAAATCATGGCGGCTCCTTTCGCTCTGTAACTGCCAAACCTTGAATCGTCGGACCGGCCGCCACCGTATCTTAGTCGGTGTGCATGACGAGCAGTCGTCTGCCGGTGCCAAATGGACTGGACGGGCCGTAAAAGGTTTCAGTCAACAGGCAACAGCGTGGCGATCGGCTAGGCACGACCGCCCGCTGTGTGTCAGCCCCGACGTTTGATGTCGGGACGACTTAATCACGCCTTGTCGACGCCTCGCTTGACCGCGTCTTTGGCATCGCCTTTGACTTGCTGGCCTTCGCCCTTGATTTCCTGAGCCTTGCCTTCGCCTTTGAGGCGGGAGTTATCGGTGGCTTCGCCGATGCCTTGCTTGATGTTGCCTACAGCTTCGTTAGCCACGCCTTTGATCTTGTCGGTAGTGCTGCTCATGAACAATCTCCTGGGTCTTAATGACCGGTTGTACCGGCTCGCCGTGAGCCTGACATAGGGATGGACCCGTGCCGCGCGCCAAGAGTTTCATGTTTTTTTCGCTCAGGCAGGCGCTTCGCTCCCAAGCCGGCCGCCCACATGCGAGAATGCGCGACGCATTCGTCAGGCACTGCCCGACACGCTGGACCCTCCGATTCGCAGGAACGTTATGAAACTCGATAAAAAGCTCGCCATCGCACGCCGGAACCAGGAACTGGGCGGTGCCGTGCTCGGCGTCAACAACACCCATTTCGCGGTGCTGGACACCAAACGCAACATCTGGTGGTTCGACTTGCCCATCACCCGCACGCAGGTCGGCCAGTACGAATGGATGCATTTGCTGCTGCACACCCCCGCCACCGATCAGCTGATTCACCTGAAGGTCACGACCGTGTTCCTGCGCGACCATGTCGAAGGGCTCGAAGTGCGCAACGCCGGCAAGCGTAAATCCACCATCAGCCTGGAGCTGAGCGCTGATAAGGATTCGTACCTCAAGGACATGCGGCCCAAGGGCAGCAACCTGAGTTTTGCGGGGTTTGTGCAGAAGTAATTCGTTGTGCCTGCGACGACGCCGTCGCGGGCAAGCGCG
>JARDZH010000300.1 GCA_029240955.1 Pseudomonas sp.
GCAGGCATCCAGTTGGCCGATGCTGCGCGTGGGTTGGAGAGAGCAGGCGCGGGCGCCCTATTGCTGGCTACCAACACCATGCACAAGGTGGCCGCGGCCATCGAGAACGCTGTCGATATTCCCCTGCTGCATATCGGTGATGCCGTGGGTGATGCTCTTCAAGCCGGCGCCTTTCGGCGTGTGGCCTTGCTTGGCACACGCTTCACCATGCAACAGGACTTTTATCGACTGCGTCTGGCCGAACGCTACGGCATCGAGGTGCTGCTGCCTGAAGAGGCGGAGATGGTAGAGATCGATCGAATCATTTTTACAGAGCTGTGCCAGGGACGTTTTACATCGGCGTCCCGGGCCTATTACCTGGCCTGCCTCGAGCGGCTTCACAGCCAGGGCGCGCAAGCGGCCATTCTGGGCTGCACCGAGATCGGCCTGCTGTTGCAAGAGGTCGCCGCACCCTTGCCGCTGATCGATAGCACGCAGGTCCATGTGCAAAGTGGGCTGCACTGGCTGCTCGATGACAACGACGAATCAGCTCTGGTATCAGCGTCGATTAAAGATTCACCGCCCTAAGCTCATGTTCGAGGCTGCGTTGTACGAACTGATTGAGGCTTACGCCAAGCGCGGCGGCGGCTTCAGTCACCTGTGCATGCAGGGCCTCAGGCAGCCGAAGCTGAAACTTCCCTGAATATTGTTTGAGTGGTTCGATGCCTTCCTCGGCGCACACTGCGAGAAATGTCCTCAGCGACTCGGCGCCTTCGGTCTTCAACGCACTGACGCTATCGGCGTAGAAGTCAGCTCCGCCGTTCAAATTGATGAACTCGCCTCGGAACGCGCCAGCCTCTGGGTCATACCGGATAACGGCCCGGTGCCCATCGATGATCATGATGTTGTTCATGGTTTGATTCCGTTGATTTCCAACCAGTTTCGGATACTCGCCACGGCTGCCTTATCGGTTTCCGGAGATGGATGGGGGCAATGGAACAACCGCACGTTGCCGAAAAGCACTACCGCTATTCGAGAGCCGCTCGCTCCTGCACCTTGCCCTCCAATTCCATAAACGGATGGGTACCATAATTTGGTATCACAACAGGTCTGGCTTTCGGGAGCACGATGATGTGTTGTCTGCGGCAGCAGGTCAGTCGGACGAGCTGGAAAGCGATGTAGGCAGCGTCCGATGCTGTCTACACCCCTCGATTACCGAACCTCGAAAAAGGCCGCCAAATGATTACCCGATCACGACGAACAACTGATCTCCAGATGCTTGCCCCACTCCGGTGGCCGCTCGGCGTACGCCTCCATCCCGGGCTGTGCCTCGAAAGGCCGTGACAGCACCTGATGCAGGCGACGGACTTCCGAGTAATCGCCGTCTTCAGCTGCATCGATGGCCTTCTGCGCCAAGTAGTTGCGCAGGATGTACAACGGGTTGACCTTGTTCATCCGTTCGGTCCGACCTTCGATCACGTCGCGATCCATCCGCGCCTGATAATCGGCCGCCCAGGCGTCGAAGCCCTTGATGTCGACGAAATCATCGCGCAGCACGGCCAGTGAGCCTTCTTCACCCAAGCGCCGGAAGAACAGGTTGTAATCCACGCCGCTGTTTTGCATCAACGCCAGCAAGCGCTCCAGCAGCGTCTTGTCGGCGTCTTCGGCCAGGGTGAAGCCCAGGCGCTTGCGCATCAGATCCAGGTAGGCGGCTTCGTACAGTGGCAGGAACAGCGTCAGTGCTTCGCGCAGGGCGTCCACACTGATGAACGGCGTCAACGACTGGGCCAGCGCACTCAGGTTCCAGTGCGCGATCGGCACCTGGTTGCTGAAGCTGTAGCGGCCTTCATGGTCGGAGTGGTTGCAAATGAAATTCGCATCGAAGTCATCCAGGAAGGCAAACGGCCCGAAGTCGAAGGTAATCCCCAGGATCGACATGTTGTCGGTATTCATCACCCCGTGGCAGAAACCGTAGGCCTGCCACTGCGCGATCAGCTCGGCGTTGCGTTCGACGATCTCGCGGAACATGTCCAGGTAGGGTTCGGGTTGGGTGGCGCAGCCGGGGAAGTGCGAGGCCAGCACATGGTCGATTAGCTGTTTCTGCAATTCGGGCTGGCCGGTGTAATAGAAATACTCGGAATGTCCAAAGCGAATATGGCTCGGCGCCAGACGCAAGAGCATCGCCGCGCGTTCCTGTTTCTCGCGCCATACCGGTGTATCCGATGCGATCACGCACAGCGCACGGCTGCTGGGAATGCCCAAGGCGTGCAAGGCTTCGGAGGCGAGAAACTCCCGGATCGAGGAGCGCAACACAGCGCGGCCATCGCCCATGCGCGAGTAGGGCGTCTGCCCGGCACCCTTGAGGTGCAGGTCCCAGTGCTCACCGGCATCGTTGTACACCTCGCCCAGCAGCACGCCGCGCCCATCGCCCAATTGCGGGCTGTATCCGCCAAACTGATGCCCCGAATAGACCATCGCCCGCGGCTCGGCTTCGCTCCACAGCTTATGGCCGCTGAACAGCTCGGCGAACGCCGTGGTTTCGGCGCAGGCAGGGTCCAGGTCGAGCAGGTTCATGGCGGCGGTACTGGCCACCACTAGGCGCGGATTGTCGATGGGGTCGGGCAAGACAGCAGTGGAAAACGCGTCGCCCAGACGGGCAAAACGGTTATCGAAAACAAGTTCATCGAGGCCTTTCATGTGCGATCTCCGTTGGCGTGGTGCGCTCAGTCAAGTTTCGAGGGCGGCGGCTTGGGTGCGTCGACAGCCTGGGGTGCGCTGGGTGGTTCGGCCGGCGCCGGTGGCGAGGCTGGCTGCAAGGTGCCGGTACTTTCGCCCGGCTCGGCTGGCACCAGCTTGTACTCCTTGCCGTGAGTGTTCTTCAGGTAGATCTCCATCTGCCGGAACGAGATGTTGATGTTCTGGCGCTTGAATTCCTTGTTGATGAAACGGTTGATTTCATCGAGTACCGGATTGCGGTCGCCCAGGTCGCGCACATGCATGCGCAGTTCGTGGTCCAGGGTGCTCTCGCCGAAATTGAGGAAATACACCAGCGGCTCCGGTTCCTTGAGCACCCGCGGGTTGTCCCGGGCAGCCTTGAGCAGCAGGGTGCGGACCAGGTCCAGGTCCGAGCCGTAGTCCACACCCAGTTTCAGGGTGACGCGGGTGATGGTATCGGTCAGCGACCAGTTGATCAGCTGCCCGGTGATGAACGTCTTGTTGGGGACAATGATGTCCTTGCGGTCGAAGTCGGTAATGGTAGTGGCGCGGATGCGGATCTTGCTGACCGTGCCGGACAGATTGCCGATGGTGATGGTGTCGCCGATGCGCACCGGACGCTCGAACAGGATCATGATGCCGGAAATGAAGTTGGCGAAGATCTCCTGCATGCCGAAGCCCAACCCCACCGAAAGGGCGGCGACCAGCCACTGCAACTTGTCCCAGCTCACGCCCAGAGTCGACAGCGTGGACACGAAACCGACCCCGGCGATCACGTACGAAAGCAAGGTGGTGGTGGCATAGGCGCTGCCCTGAGCCAGGTTGAGCTTGGACAGCACCAGCACTTCCAGCAGGCCCGGCAGGTTGCCGGCCAACACGATGGTGATGCCGATGATCACCGCCGCGCCGATGAAGTCGCTCAGGCTGATCGGCACCATGCTCATGGCGGCGCCGGTGCCGCTGGTGTATTCGTACAGGGTGATGTTGTCCAGGTAGGCGAACACGCTGATCAGATCGCTCCAGACCCAATACAGCGCGCCGATGAAACCGGCCAGCAAGGCCAGGCGCACCAGGCGCAGGGATTGCTGGTTGACCTGTTCGATGTCCAGGGTCGGCTCTTCGGCCACCGGTTCGCCTTCGCCGCTGTCCTTGGCCAGCTGTCGCTTGGCCAGCGCCCGTTGGTAGGCCAGTCGCCGGGCGGCGACGCTCAGCCCTCGCACGAACGCGGCTTCGATGACCAGCCAGATCATCAGCAGGTACAGGGTGTCGATCAGCCGGTCGGTGAGCTTGAGCGCGGTGTAGTAGTAGCCGAAGCAGACTGCCACGAACAGGGCGATCGGCAACGCTGTGAACAGCAGGCCGATGGCGCGGCGAAACAGTGAAGCGCTCTTGTGCGTCGGGCTGCTGATCAACAACCGTCCCAGCAGCCAGGCCATCAATGCATAACAGGTGAGCACCACGGCGATGCCGAGCACGTCATCGGCCAGCGCCGAGGGTTGCAGTTCGGCCACCGCCACCACTGAGACCAAAGCCAGCACGACGAAGCCCAGGCGGCGCACCCAGCCTTGCAGAAAGGCCACCTGCGCCCGCTCCCAGCGAAAATGCAGCTCGGCCACGCCACCGGGGGCAAGGATGCGATACGCGGTGTAGAACACC
>JARDZH010000301.1 GCA_029240955.1 Pseudomonas sp.
CTGCGTCCCAATCCGCTGGTGGTCGACCGCTTCACCGAGCCGCAGCGCGCATTGTCGATTGCCCGCATCGAATGCCATTACTTCACCAACAATGCTTTCCTGGAAGAGAACCAGTTGATCCGCGACATGCCCAGGATCGCGCACTTGCCGGGGATCATCATTCATGGCCGCTACGATGTGATCTGCCCGCTGGATAACGCGTGGGAGTTGCATCAGGCGTGGCCGAACAGTGAGCTGCAAGTGATCCGCGATGCCGGTCATGCTGCCGCCGAACCGGGTATTACCGATGCGCTGATTCGCGCCGCTTCTCAAGTGGCGAGACGCTTGCTCGACCTGCCTCCGGAAGAAGCCTGACATGAAGGGCTTGTTGCAGCGCGTCAGCAGCGCGCGGGTGGAAGTGGACGGCGAAGTGGTCGGAAGTATCGAGCGTGGACTTCTGGTACTGGTTGGCGTAGAACCGCAGGACACTCAGGCCAGTGCCGACAAGTTGCTGCACAAGTTGCTCAACTACCGTGTGTTCAGCGATGACGGCGGAAAGATGAATCTGTCACTGCGAGATGTAGCCGGCGGCTTGCTGCTGGTTTCCCAGTTCACACTGGCAGCCGACACGCGCAGCGGGATGCGACCCAGTTTCTCGAAAGCCGCTCCACCCGCGCTTGGCGCGGAACTGTTCGACTACCTGCTTGCGCAGGCCGATACGTTACATGCAAACGTAGCGGCGGGCCGGTTCGGGGCGGATATGCAAGTGCATCTGGTCAATGATGGGCCGGTCACGTTCCTGCTTGAATCCTGAAGAATTGCCCCGAACCGTTCGAGTTCGGGGCAGTGTTCGTTCGTCAGAAAATTTTCTTGTTTCAGCTGATGCGTTGCGGCGCGCGCTGCTGGATAATCGCGCGTTATAGGAGCGGCAGTGGTTGATCCACTGGGTTATGTCTCATGCCGTTCCGGCGCCGATTGGGGAATCATTGGGTTCTTTCGGAGTCGGAACAATGCTCGCCAACCCGGCATCGATAGCTGGCCGTTGGTTTTTTCATCTGTTTTCGGCGAGGGTTACTCGTGATTGTTAGTCCCTGTGATGCTCCAAAAACACCTGTCAAACGGTTGCGTAGTGCGCTGTTGGCAAGCTCGGCTCTGGTCTGCCTGTTAGGCTCGGGTCAGCTGTGGGCGTTCAATCTTGATGATGTGGCGGTAAAGGCCAAAGAACTGGCCGGGCAGAAGTTCGAAGCTCCACGGAGCAACCTGCCTGCCGAATTCCGCGACATGAAGTTTGCGGACTATCAGAAGATTCGCTTCCGCGAAGACAAGGCAGAGTGGGCAGCCGACAAGACACCGTTCAAGTTGTCTTTCTATCACCAGGGCATGCACTTCGACACGCCGGTCAAGATCAACGAAGTTACTGCGACTACCGTTGAAGAGATCAAGTACGACAGCGCCCGTTTCGATTTCGGCGACGTCAAGTTCGATCCAAGAGCTACCGAGAAACTGGGCTACGCCGGTTTCCGCGTCCTTTATCCGATCAACAAGGATGACAAACAGGACGAAATCATGACCATGCTGGGCGCGAGCTATTTCCGCGTCATCGGTAAAGGTCAGGTGTATGGCTTGTCCGCCCGCGGCATGGCAATCGACACTGCAATGCCGTCCGGCGAAGAGTTTCCACGTTTCAAAGAGTTCTGGATCGAGAAGCCGGGCGCCGATGACAACCATCTGGTGATCTTCGCGCTACTCGATTCCCCGCGCGCGACAGGTGCTTACCAGCTGACGCTGCGTCCCGGCACCAACACGCTGGTCGATGTGAAGTCGCGCATGTTCCTGCGTGACAAGGTCAGCAAACTCGGCGTTGCGCCGCTGACCAGCATGTTCCTGTTTGGTGCCAACCAGCCGTCCCGTGCGCCTAACTACCGTCGTGAACTGCACGACTCCAGCGGTCTGTCCATTCAGGCAGCCAACGGTGAGTGGGTATGGCGTCCGCTGAACAACCCTAGACACCTGGCCGTCAGCAGCTTCTCGGTAGAGAACCCGCGCGGTTTCGGTCTGCTGCAACGCGGCCGCGACTTCAGCCAGTACGAAGACCTCGACGACCGTTACGACAAGCGCCCAAGCGCCTGGATCGAGCCGAAGGGCGACTGGGGCAAAGGTACTGTCGATCTGGTCGAGATTCCGACCGCCGACGAGACCAACGACAACATCGTTGCATTCTGGAAACCGGAAACCCTGGCAGCGCCGGGCGAGCCGATGGAATTCAACTACCGCATTCACTGGACCATGCAGGAAAACGCGATTCACTCGCCGGACCTGGGTTGGGTCAAGCAGACTCAGCGCTCGATCGGTGACGTACGTCAGTCCAACCTGGTGCGTCAGCCGGACGGCAGCCTCGCGTTCCTGGTCGATTTCGTCGGCCCGGTGCTCGCCGCACTGCCGGAAGACAAGACCATCCGCAGCCAGGTGACCACCGACGATAACGTCGAGCTGGTCGAAAACAACCTGCGCTACAACCCGGTTACCAAGGGCTATCGCCTGACCCTGCGCGTCAAGGTCAAGGACAACAACAAGCCGACCGAAATGCGCGCTTACCTGTTGCGCGAGATCCCGGCCGAACCGGGCAAGGAACCTGCGCTGCTGGTCGCTGACAAAACCGAAGAGAAGAAGGCCGTGACCAAGGAGCCTGCAAAACCTGCAGCCGCCAAGGACACCGCCACTGATCAGGTCGAAGTCGCCAAAGCCGATCCTGCCAAGCCAGACGCAGCCAAGCCGGACGCCGCCAAGACCGACGCAGCGAAGGCTGACGCCGCCAAACCTGACGCTGCGAAAGGCGAAGTCGCCAAGGCTGACCCGGCGAAAGCTGACGCAGCCAAGCCTGAAGTCGCCAAAGACAAAGACGGCAAAGAGATCCAGCAGTCCGAAGCCGAGGCTGCGCCCACCCATCCGGAGCCGGCCAAGACGTTGCAAGTCATGACCGAGACCTGGAGCTATCAGTTGCCGAGCGATGAGTAATTCTGCATTGGTGCCAGTGTCACTCGAAGAGTACCTGGCGCACCTTCCGATGACGGACGCGCAGCGGGCAGAGCTTGCCAGCTGCAAGTCGTTCGCCGAACTGCATGAACGCCTGTCCGACCGGCCGGCGGCTCCGACGCAGGTTCAAGCGATCAGCGAAACTGCCGAGGCCGCTCAGGCTTCGGTAGGCCGTCGCCTGACGCTGTCGACTGCTGAAGAGCTGCAGGACGCCGAGATGCTGGCCGTCGATGCCAACGGTCGTCTCTGCCTGAAGGCAACGCCGCCTATTCGCCGTACCAAGGTCGTGCCAGAGCCGTGGCGCACCAACATTCTGGTGCGCGGCTGGCGTCGTCTGACCGGCAAGACCAACCCGCCCAAGCCGGATCACAGCGACTTGCCGCGCGATCTGCCGAAGGCGCGCTGGCGTACCGTGGGCTCGATCCGCCGCTACATCCTGCTGATCCTGATGCTGGGTCAGACCATCGTGGCCGGCTGGTACATGAAAGGCATCCTGCCGTATCAAGGCTGGTCCTTGGTATCGCTGGACGAAATCACGCGCCAGACCTTTGTGCAGACTGCTTTGCAGGTCATGCCGTATGCGCTGCAGACCAGCATTCTGCTGCTGTTCGGCATCCTGTTCTGCTGGGTTTCGGCCGGATTCTGGACTGCATTGATGGGCTTCCTCGAACTGCTCACCGGCCGCGACAAGTACCGTATTTCCGGTGCCAGCGCGGGCAATGAGCCGATCGAGGCGGGCGCACGTACCGCGCTGGTCATGCCGATCTGCAACGAAGACGTACCGCGAGTATTTGCCGGTCTGCGTGCGACGTTCGAGTCGGTTGCCGCTACTGGCGATCTGGACCGTTTCGACTTCTTTGTGCTCAGCGACACCAACGAAACCGACATCGCCGTTGCCGAGCAACAGGCGTGGCTGGACGTGTGCCGCGAGACCAAGGGCTTTGGCAAGATCTTCTACCGCCGTCGCCGTCGTCGCGTGAAGCGCAAGAGCGGTAACCTCGACGACTTCTGCCGTCGCTGGGGCAGCGACTACCGCTACATGGTCGTGCTCGACGCCGACAGCGTCATGAGCGGTGAGTGCCTCACCAGCCTCGTGCGGCTGATGGAAGCCACGCCGGACGCCGGTATCATCCAGACCGCGCCACGCGCATCTGGCATGGACACGCTCTACGCTCGCATGCAGCAGTTTGCGACCCGCGTGTATGGCCCGTTGTTTACGGCCGGTCTGCACTTCTGGCAGCTGGGTGAATCCCACTATTGGGGTCACAACGCAATCATCCGGATGAAGCCTTTCATCGAGCACTGCGCCCTGGCGCCGTTGCCCGGCAAGGGTGCAT
>JARDZH010000302.1 GCA_029240955.1 Pseudomonas sp.
TGCATTTTTAATGGATGAAGCCGGGATAAGAAGGCAATATCCGGCGCATTACTTGGACTTTTCAAGGGTGCTGCAAAGGTGGCGAGCATGTCCAGAACGCCCGATCTTCCGATTCCTGTCTTCAAGCTTTATGGCGAAACCGCAGCCTGGCCGACGCCTGACCTGATTCATTGCGAGTCGATTCCAGAGCGCAGTCAGTTGCACGATTGGGAAATCAAACCGCATCGACACAGCGATCTGGCGCAGCTGCTTTACGTGCAATCAGGCAGTGCGGTGCTCAAGGTGGAAGACCGGACTCATCATATCGACGGGCCGGTTCTGCAGGTGGTCCCGGCGTTGAGCGTGCACACCTTCAGGTTTGCCGAGAGCATTCAGGGCCAGATTCTCAGTCTGGCGCGGCCGCTGGTGGAGCAGTTCGACAGCGCACTCGATATGTCGCCGTTCGGCAGTGCACAGTGCCACACGCTCGGCGACGACAGTCAGTACGTGGAAACCCTGTTCAGTGCGATTGCCGTCGAGTATCGGCAACGCCGTCCGGGGCGGGACCTGATGCTGCATTCCCTGATCAGCCTGTTGATGGTCTGGTTGAGTCGCCGTCGCAGCGAGCAGACGGATGCCGACGTACTCCTGCAGGACCGTGGCCGCGAGCATCTGCAAGCGTTCATGCATCAGCTCGAGACGCTGTTCAGCCAGCACCTGTCCATCGAGCAGCATGCTCAACGCCTGGGCATCAGCGCGGCGCATCTGAATGCGCTGTGCCGTCGGTTGAGCGGTCAGTCGGCATTGCAGATCATCAACCAGCGGTTGTTGCTGGAAGCCAAGCGCAACCTGGTCTACACGACCATGACCGTGAATCAAATCTCCGACAGCCTGGGGTTTTCCGAGCCGGGCTATTTCTCGCGGTTCTTCAAGCGTGCCACCGGACAATCGCCTCGTCAGTTTCGCGTTCAGCGCTAAGGAAACTGCAAAAAAAAGGGCGCTTACAGGCGCCCTTTAGTCTGGATCAGGCCACGACCTGGTAGCACGGCACATACGCCGCGCCGCCCGGCAGCTTCATCCGGTGCTGATCGACGAACGCCTGCAGCAGTTTGTCTAGCGGACGCATGATGCTCGGGTCGCCATGGATCTGATACGGGCCGTGTTGCTCGATCAAGCGGATGCCCTTGTCCTTGACGTTGCCGGCCACGATGCCGGAGAACGCGCGACGCAGGTTGGCGGCCAGTTCGTGAGGTGGCAGGTCGTGATTGAGTTGCAGCCTGGCCATGTTTTCGTGGGTCGGGTCGAAGGGATGCTGGAAGCTCTCTTCAATCTTGAGCAGCCAGTTGAAGTGGAAGGCGTCGTTGCGTTCACGGCGGAACTGCTTGACGTCTTTCAGGCCCTGGCTCATGTGGCGCGCCACTTCGGCTGGGTTGTCGATGATGATTTCGTAATGACGCTGCGCCGCTTCACCCAGGGTCGCACCGACGAACGCGTGCAGTTGCAGCAGATAGGGTTCGGTGCTTTTCGGGCCGGTCAGCACGACCGGGAACGGCACGTCTTTGTTATCGGGGTGCATCAGGATGCCCAGCAGGTACAGGAACTCTTCTGCAGTGCCGGCGCCGCCCGGGAAGATGATGATGCCGTGGCCGACGCGAACGAAGGCTTCGAGGCGTTTTTCGATGTCCGGCAGAATCACCAGCTCGTTGACGATCGGGTTCGGCGCTTCGGCGGCGATGATGCCAGGCTCGGTCAGGCCCAGATAGCGGCCGCCGGTAATGCGCTGTTTGGCATGAGCGATGGTCGCGCCTTTCATCGGGCCTTTCATCACGCCCGGGCCGCAGCCGGTGCAGATGTCCAGGCTGCGCAGGCCCAGTTCATGGCCGACTTTCTTGGTGTATTTGTATTCCTCGGTGTTGATCGAGTGGCCGCCCCAGCAGACCACCATCTTCGGTTCGACGCCTGCGCGCAGCGTGCGAGCGTTGCGCAGCAGGTGAAACACGTAATCGGTAATGCCTTGGGAATTGCTCAGGTCGATGCGCTGGCTGTCCAGTTCGCTCTCGGTGTAGACGATGTCGCGCAAGGCGCTGAACAGCATTTCGCGGGTGCTGGCGATCATCTCGCCGTCGACGAAAGCATCGGCCGGCGCATTGAGCAGTTCCAGGCGTACGCCGCGGTCCTGTTGATGGATGCGGACTTCGAAGTTCTCGTAGGCTTCGAGAATGGTCTTGGCGTTGTCGACGTGGGCGCCGGTATTGAGGATTGCCAGGGCGCACTGGCGGAAGAGGGTGTAGATGCTGCCTGAACCTGCGGCGCTGAGTTGCTGCACTTCACGTTGGGAGAGGGTTTCGAGGCTGCCTTTGGGACTGACCGAGGCATTAATCACTTGTCTTGGGATCATTCTATTTTCCATTAGAGCGATACAGCCCGGGGCGTAGTGGTGGCTGCCGCGGGATACCTGCATCGAGATAGTGAGCATCGGGGACGTTCACGCCTGGCTGGTATTTTTTACAGCACTGGGGCGGGAAAGCAATCGCCGCGATATGCGGTGCTGCTGCCGGTTGTGCCACCGCCGCTTGCAGACCGCTTTTGAAGAATAGTTACAAAGGTTCAGACGTTTGCCTGGCATCTGCCGATCGGCGGACAGCCGAACGGCTGAATCTTGACGCTAACTGGGCCCTATAGTGAACCTGACCCCGATCAGAGGGTCTGTTAGCTGATGGTCCGACAGGGCAGCCCGCAAGGCTGTTCGATCAGGGGCAGAACGCAACGCTGTTCAATGGCAGACCGCCAGCCCGAACAGGAGTTGCAAAAAACTGCGTGTCACGCGCAGGGCCCATCGTTAGCTGGCCCGGTCATCGGGGCCTTTTTTCATTCCAGATAAAGATAATCATCATCATGCCTTCTCATCTTTGCGCACTTCTTTCACGTGCACCCGGTCTCTTCATCGCTCCCCGTCGCGCGCTGGGCGCGGTTTTTCTCGGCGCCGTGCTGGCGGTTCTCGGTCCGTTGCAGGCGCAGGCTGCGCCGAGCGATCGCTGGGTCAGCGACAGCCTTACCACTTACGTCCGCAGCGGCCCGACTGATGGGCACCGGATCGTCGGTACTCTGAAATCGGGACAGAAGGTCGAACTGCTCAGTTCATCGGGCAGCTACAGCCAGGTGCGCGGCGAAAGCGGCAGCACCGTGTGGATTCCCAGCGATGACCTGCAAGAAGCGCCCGGTCAGGCCGAGCGCGTTCCGCAGTTGACCCAACAGGTCGCGGACCTGACCGCTCAACTCTCCAACATCGACAACACCTGGCAGACCCGCGTGCAAGGCATGCAGGAAACGCTCGACGCCCGCAAGAAACTGGTCGACGAACTCGAAACCCGCACCAAGGCGCTCAACGATGAGTTGGCGGACACGCAGGCAGAACTGCGCACCACTCAGGCGCGTCTGGGGGATGAGAACAAGCAGGTCATGATGCGTTACATGGTCTACGGCGGCAGCATCGCCGGTGCCGGCCTGCTGGTGGGGCTGATCCTTCCGGCGCTGACCAGCCGCCGCAAGAAGAACGACGGCTGGGTCTGACCGGCTGCTCCGAGCGGCTGTCGCGCCAGGCGCAGTCGCTTCTGTCCGGCACGTTCTCTGCAACGTGCTTGCGTCCTGCTGTTCCCGGCCTGATCCGGACCTGATCGAGCGCCGTTGACCCCGGCGTATTCGATTCAGCGCGCGTTAGTCGACGCCGCACCCGCCAAAAGGTCCGGCGAGTTGACCTTTCGCTCTATAGTTTCTCTGGCAACGGTCGAAAAACTTGGAGTTCCCGGCAACTTGCAGACTCGGACACACCATGCCGTCCGCTGAAAAACCATTCAGCAGCAGTTGCCATTAATCAGGATGAGCGCCCGATCACCGGGCCGGGCCGCGTGCCCCGTTATTTTTACCTTTTCCTGCATAGGATTCTGGATGCTGGCGTACAACCAAAAAAGCTTTCTGATCGTTGATGATTTTTCCGATTTCCGCAGCTCGGTCAGGTCGATGCTGCGTGAGTTGGGCGTCAAGGAAGTGGATACCGCCGACACCGGCGAGCAGGCGCTGCGCATGTGCTCTCAGAAGCGCTATGACTTCGTGCTGCACGACTTCAACCTGGGCGATGGCCGCAAGAACGGCCAGCAGGTGCTTGAAGACCTGATGGTCGAGCGGCTGTTGAGCTACGAAAGCGTGTTCATCATGGTCACTGCCGAAAACAGTCAGGCCATGGTCATGAGCGCCCTTGAGTGGGAGCCGGACGGCTATCTGACCAAACCCTTCAACCGCGCCGGGCTTGCGCAGCGTCTAGAAAAGCTGGTGCAGCGCAAGACCCTGCTCAAGCCGATTCTGCAAGCGCTG
>JARDZH010000303.1 GCA_029240955.1 Pseudomonas sp.
TCGCGATCCCGGCACAATTCATCGGCAAGAGCTATGACCAGGACCCGGAATACCGCTTGGCATTTCAGCTCTGGATCAACACGCTGTGGGAAGAGAAGGATCAGTTGCTGGACAAGTTGAAGCAGGACTATCCGCCGAAAAGCCGCTGAACGAATACCGCTGCCCGTTGCTACACACGGAACCTTCTGGGAGGGAGCGCCAGCTCGCGAAGGGCAGGTAAATAACCTGTACCGCTGTCGCGAGCTGGCGCTCCCTCCCACATGTCCGTTTCGAACGCGCTCTTACTGCTGATACTGCTCGTACTGCTGACCCGGAATCGGCTTCAGATTGACCTCGACGCGACGGTTCTGTGCACGGCCATTGACGTCGGCGTTGCTGGCAACCGGCTGATCAGGGCCTGCGCCTCGTACCGACAGGTGCGTCTGATCCACGCCTTGCGACGTCAGGTAAGTCGCGACACTTTGCGCGCGCTGCAGCGACAGATCCATGTTGTGCTGGCGGCTGCCGGTGCTGTCGGTGTAGCCAACGATTTCGATGTTGTTCTGGCTGTACTGGCGCAGCGAGCCGGCCAGATTGTTGAGCGGAGAATAGAAGCTGCTGGCAATGGCCGACGAGTCGGTGGCGAAGGTGATGGAGCCTGGCATGATCAGCTTGATCTGATCACCCTGACGCTGCACTTCGACACCGGTGTTGGCCATGCTGGCGCGAAGCGCCGCTTCCTGTTTGTCTGCGTAGTAACCATAACCAGCGGACGCTGCGCCCACGACCGCTGCACCAATGAGTGCGCCCTTGCCGCGACTGTTATGGTCGATGGCGGCACCGGCCACTGCACCGGCCAACGCGCCGAGGCCGCCATACTTGGCGGTCTTGCTCATCCCGGCGGAGTTCTGCGCCTGGCCTTGTCCTTGATTGTCATACGGGTTAGTGGAAGCACATCCCGACAGCATGGCTACAGCAGTTGCAGCCAGAATCATACGGCGCGAGGTCAACATGAAGGACTCCTGAATTTACGGACGCGTTGACCGGATTAGAGCATGACACCGGGCAAAAATTCCTTAATGCGGCCTGAACGACGGAAGACGCCCGCGATCCCATTCATTTGAGGGTCATGATTCCGCGACCATACGGTCCGAATTCGAGTAAATATTCAATTATTTTCAGCCAGACTTTTGACTCCGAAGCTGAAAACTGCATAACCCTCTGTTATTCAAGCGTTAAGTTGACTGACCGTTTTTCTGACGCCTCTGAAATCGGCATGATATTTCGCGGTCCGGCCCCGTATAATGGCCATATGAGATCATGATGATCCTTGGGTCATATGAGGTGAAGCCATGGCGATCGACCACACTGCAACAACCTTATGCCGCGCACCGAATGGAACGGTGACCACAAGCCGCCTGCACACCGCGAGGCGCATCCCTTCCGACACTGCCGGCGGGGATTGGTAATGCTGAAAAAGATACTCGTATCCGAGTTGACCCTGGGGATGCATATCCACAAGTTCTGCCGGCCGTTCATCGACGATCCGTTCTGGATAGAGCAGGTTGAAGTCGTGCTGCGCGATACCGATGTACTTGAGCGCATCCAGCAGTCCGACACCCTGGAGGTCTGGATCGACACTCGCCGCGGCAAGGCGCCCGCCCAAGCGACGCCGCTGCTGGCCGCAGACGTTGCGGATGACACTGCGCCAACGAGTCTGGAACGGGAAGTGGAGCGCGCCAAGGCAATCTGCGACCGCGCCAAGGATGCAGTCGCGACCATGTTCACCGAGGCCAAAATGGGCCGTGCGATGAATGTGCAGGACGTCGACCTCTTGGTCGAAGAGATTTCCAACTCCATCCTGCGCCATCCTCATGCGTTGATCAGTCTTTCGCGTCTGAAGACTTCGGACGAATACACCTACATGCATTCAGTAGCGGTCTGCGCCCTGATGGTCGCGCTTGCCCGACGTATGGGCATGCCCGACGAGCAGATCCGCGAAGCCGGCGTCGCCGGGCTGATGCACGACGTAGGCAAGATGATGATCGCGCCGGAAATTCTCAACAAACCGGGGCGACTCACGGCGCAGGAGTTTGCCGCCATGAAGTCACATCCCGAAGCCGGCCTGAAGATTCTGGATGCCAGCCTGCAGGCCAACGCCATGGTGCGGGACGTCTGCCTGCATCACCATGAGAAAGTCGACGGCAGCGGTTACCCGCACGGTCTGGTCGGGGATCAGATCAGCATCTTCGCCAGGATGGGCGCGGTGTGTGATGTCTATGACGCGATTACCTCGGACCGTCCTTACAAGAAAGGCTGGGGGGCCGCGCATTCGATTCGCGAAATGGCCTCCTGGAAAGGTCATTTCGACGATCTGGTTTTTCAGAACTTCGTGAAGACGGTCGGCATTTATCCGGTCGGCGCGCTGGTACGTCTGGACAGCGGTCGATTGGCTGTGGTCATCGAGCAGCATGAGGAAACGTTGCTGCTGCCCAAGGTCAAGGTGTTCATGTCCGCCCGCACGGGCAAACGCTTCACCCCGCACGTAGTGGACCTGGCGAACAAAGCCGAGCAGGACTCTATCGTCAAGATCGAGATGCCTGCCGACTGGGGCCTGGAAGACGTCGATGAACTGTGGGGCGCTCGTCGCTCGGCCTGAACGCAGCAGCCGAGCAACCTACAGCAGCCCCATCGCTTTGGCCCGCGCGACCGCCTGAGTACGCCTTTCCACGCCAAGTTTGCTGTTGATGTGGCTGGCGTGCGTCTTGACGGTATGCAGCGAGATGAACAGCTGCTCGCTGATCTCCTGATTCGAGCATCCTTGAGCAATGAGTTGCAGCACGCCGAGTTCGCGCACGCTCAACGTGTCGGTGCTTGACGCTGCGGTGCTTACGCTTGGCGCGGGAAGACGCTCCAGCAGAGCGGCCCGGATCGGACAACACGGCGCGCGCGACAGATATTCACGGCACCAGCCGGGATGTTCTTCGAGCAAGGTCTGAAACGGCGACAACGCACCGCCCGCCGCAGCACAGAGACTGCGCTCCATCAGTTTGCCCGCTTCTTCACAACGCGAACTGTCGATCATCAGGCCGATGTGCTGCACCAGAGCGAACAGCCCCGGCAGCAGCGCGCCAATTTCCTGTGAACGCTGTTCGAGCTGGTCCAGCCGCTGCCCGCTGGTTCGCACGTCGCCGCGCAAACGCTCCAGAGCTGCGCGCTGCAGTTCGATATGCTGAGCCAGTTGCGGGTGGCATTCCGGAGGCGCCGCAGACAGACCGCCGCCATAGGTCTGCGTCAGGCGCAGCAGCCAGGCTTCAGCCAGATCGATACGGCCCTGCAAGAGCCACAACTCGCATTTGAACAGCGTGATCATCGCCAGGTAATACATCGGCGGCACGTCCCACATGTGCATCAAGCGTTCGGCCATGGTCAGTTCGGCAAACGCCTTCGGGTAACGTCCGGCTTTTCCCTCGATGCTGGCGAGCACGCAATGCCCGATCAGCACGCTGATGTCCCGACACGCGCGCGCTTCGCCAAGGCCTGCGAGCAGGCGACTGCGTGCAGCATCGGGCTGCATGCGCAGGCCCAGCAGATAACCCTCATAGAGTGTCAATCGAGCGCGAACCGCGTACAGCCGAGACGCCGGCAGATGCTTGAGCCTCTCCAGACCGAGCCCGACTTCTTCCAGCGCTCGGTGGATCTGGCCGCGCGCCTGCATCACCCGGGCGCGATCGTAATGCGCCAGTGCTTCGAACAGCGGATTGGCCACCCGCTGCGCCAGCTCCAGCGCATCCCGGTTCAGCGCCCGGGCGCGTAACAGATCCCCTTCGGCAATCGCCAGGTTGGCAAGAGTCGACAGGCAAAGCAGCCGTTGCCCGTAACGTTTCTCTGGAAGCGTCAGCAGGGCTTCGGTGCAATACCGTCTGGTCAGCTCACCGTCGCCACGGCCGCGTGCGATCACGCCGCTCAGCGCAAGCCACTGCGCGATCATCGATTTCTGCGCGGAGGCCGAAGGCGCTGGCAGAAAGCGGCTCAGATGGCTGCCCAGTTGCTCGGCCGCGTCCAGCTGGCACGCGAGCGCCAAGGCCCAGGCGTAGAGCACGATCAGGCGTGGCGTGCTGGTCAACAGGCTGTCGGGCAGGTCCATTTTCCAGCGCAACAGCATGCCGACGTTCTGTTCCGCCAGCAGTTGCTCTTCAGAGATTTTCTGCACCAGATTGGCGGCGACGTCGAGATGCCCCGCGCGCAAGGCCTGTTCAACAGCCTCATCCAGCAAGCCCTGCTCGCTGAACCAGCGGCAGGCATTGAGGTGCAGACGCGTCAGATGCGGGGCTTCGACCTGGCGGGCGCGCAGCAGGTC
>JARDZH010000304.1 GCA_029240955.1 Pseudomonas sp.
GCAGCCAAGGCATGGCGGGCACCTTTGAAAATCTGTGGGGCAGCCCGAAGCTGCAAAAGCGCGCAGTTTACGCCAGGTCGCCGGCAAAGTGGACACGCCAGTCGGCTGTAACACATCCGCAGGTGCCATATACATATGTACGGCCTGGGCACGCTGGCCGGGAAATAGAGTGGGGGCTCATTTCCATGCAACAAAAGGCTGGACGATATGGCGGATCAACAAGGGATTGTAGAAGAAAAACTACCTGTAGCTGCGGCGCCTACGGGGTCGGTGCAGGAAATCCTGCTACGCATCACGCGCTGGCAGGTGATGATCGACAAGCGCTTGAGCAGCCAGATGACGCTGCTCGAGGCGCTGGAGCATTACGCGTTGACTGAATTGCGCATTGATTATCCCGAAGGTCATTTCGATCCGGGGTTCGTGGTTGCCCTGCTCGATGCCATTCTGCAAAAGCTTCTCGACGGCAAGCCAGTCACGTTCCTGGCAGTCCAGGACGCTCCATTTCGCTGGCCGGGAGCCGCTGACCTCGGGTTGCCAGCCAGCCGCCGGGAACACGTCGCCCGGACGGTGGATACCGTTTCGCAGCACTTCCTCGACCAGTACAAGAAATACCTGCGCGAACACTGGGCGACAAAAGGGCAGGAGGCGTTGTTTGATCGTTTGATGAAGCGCAAGCTGCGGCGCTATATCAAGGACATCGAGTCGCTGTTGCGTCGTGACCGGCTCGTGGGCGTGACATTGAATCAGTTGCGCCGAAAGATCGATAGAGTCCAGGCCCGAGGCACCCGTCGGTACCGGTTGACTGCATTGGCAACCGGTGCAGAGAAAAAGATTCTCGAGGCGCACTCCTTCGCGCAACTGCCGCAGTGGATGAAGGTGTTGAAGGACCCGGATCGCGCCTTGTTGCGCCATTATCAGGAGCAGACGTCACTGTCCCGGACAGCGCTCGATGAGCTGCTGCAGGGCTACGGCTCCTTGCGCGCCTTTGCCCGGCAGCAGGCCATCGAATACATTCAGCGCAAGCTCGACATGACGGTTGAACCGGATCGGATCGACGTGCGACTCAGATGGCGCTCGGCAGTCGGCGAGCCGACGCGCAATCGCAGCCTGACCGACTTGCTGGCATCCGGGCCGATCGGTCAGGACTTCGCAGCGGTCCTGTATATCGCCAGTACTGCGCCTTTGCGCAACCAGTCACTCAAGCCGACATTCATTGCCGACATGCTGGCGGAACAGGACTATCCGGCAGATTACCTGCGAGTCCTCGCCGAGCAGTACAAGCGCACAGAAGTGCAAAAGGCGCTGATCGACTGGTTCACCGCTCGGCTCCGGCAGAGCGCATACGTCGCGCGTTGTGCAGCTCATCTGTCGGAGTCCGATCATGAACTTCTGGAGCAGACGTGGTCCGGGCAAGCTGCAAGCAAACCCCTGCAAGTGGCCGCACTGACGCTGCCCAACGGCATGCAATGCACCGATCTTCTGGTGTTCTACCATGCAGAGACTGCGCAAGCGGTAAGTAACCTGGTGCTGTACGCGCCCAACAAGCCGAACGGTCAGGAGTGGGTGCGGTTAACGTCTGTTGCGGCGTTGACCGGCGAGGTGTGGAGCTGGACGCAGAGCGAAGCCGGCCGCGAGTACCTGTTGCAGCAGCTTTCGCCGACGGCACATCGTACGGCGCGTGACTATCTTTTGGCCGTGGCGGACCACCCGGCCCTCTGGGGCATGACCAGTGACATTCGACGTGCACCCCTGTCATTCGCGGAGTGCGTCGAAGCAGCTGTAAAAATGGGCCTGGCAAAAAACCTGCAGCAGGTCGAGGTGGACAACTCGCTGCGTTGGTACACAACGCTCGGTGTGGATGCGCGCCGGCGCATCAGCAGCCTGAATCAGGAATTGATTGTTCATCAGCAGGTTTTCAACGAGCTGCTGGGCGGCTTTGAAGTGTTTGTCGATTTCGCCAGGCGCACGGTTGCCGCAGCGATCGCGCCCTACATGCGCAGCAAGAACGTGCTGGAACCGGTCGACCCGGCCACTGTGTTGATCGATTACAACCCCGGCGTTGCCGATCGCAGGAAGCAGCAAGTGGCCACACTGCTTGACTTGGCGATTCACGGCTACGACGATAACTCCGGCATCGAGCACCCGAAAAAAGGTGTGCGCTCGTCGGTCGGGCAGGATTTGAGCCTGGTGCGCAGCGCCGATCTGGCGTTGTATCTGCGCCGGGCCTGGCTGGGCGAGAAATACGCCGACGAGATCCGCAGCAAATATCTCGACCCTCGTAATGCCGCCTACGAACCGCGTCGCTTCGCCTACCGCAACGTGCTGCTGTCAAAAATGGATCGTGATTTGCGCGTGGCCAGAAGTCAGGCGCGTCTGAGCGACGCGGTGTATTCAGCGCTGGTCCGCCAGGTCACACTGTTGAGTCAATTGCCAGCGCCGGGTACGCATTATCCGGGCGCCCGTATGGTTGAAAGCGACGGCGTGTTCAGGTTCACCGTGCGCAATCACGTCGTGCTCGGGGTTTACGTTCTGACTTCGTTCGACCCTGAGCCGTCCTGGTGGCTGTACACGCCTGATGCGCCCGACGGTATTGTGGTGCGTGCGTATCATTCACTTTTCGGCGACATCGCGGGAACCTTGCATGACTATCTGATGGCGCGTACGCCGGTTGCTGCACGCAGCATCGTGTCGCGCACCCTGTACGCGATTGCGGCGAAAAAACAACGCGTCGATGTGCTCTACGAAGCGGAGCGCCTGGTTGACGCCCGCAGCGAGTTCAATGCGTACATCGAGCGCGCGGTCACGGATGTGCAAGACATCACCACCAGCCGCGCGCAAATGATCGAGCGCCAGGTGGTCAAGGGGCTGATGTTCGCCGCCGCACCGTTTTGTATGGTGTTTCCTCTCTTTGCCTTGCTGCTCGATGTCGTGTTCATTGCCATCAGCGCTGGTCAGGCTGTCGCTGCGCATCTGGAAGGCGATGTCGATGGCGCTCTCGGACACTGGCTGGAGGCCTCGTGGGGTGCGCTGTTTGCCATGGTCGGTGCCGGCAGTGCGATCAAGTTGCTGGGCGGTGCGGCCAGAAGTCTGAAACACACGATGAGGCCCGTCTCATTGTTGTCAGAGCACCTGAGTACCGTGGCTCCGGTGCACAAGGAAGCGCTGCCGGCGATCCGGGAAGTCCGCTTCCATGCCAGGCAGGCCGTCAGCAAGAGGCCCGAACGCTTGCAAAAGGTGACTGACGACGGTGTGTTTTTCGGCACTTGGCGCAGTCCGCCCAGTGCTGAACAGCCGCAACCGGCCTATTACATCCGTAACAGAGGCAAGTATTTCCTGGTCAGGGAGAATCCGCATTTCGGTGGTCTGAGCCTGGTCGATGCCCGCCGCCCGACAGCTATCTATCAGCAACCGATACGTCTTGCCCCTGGCGGCAGGTGGACACATGACCGGGTCGGGCTCAGAGGCGGCAACGTCCGCAACCTTGGGCGCGTGAACAATTTGCGTGATGCATTTCCGGCCCGTGTCGAACCATTGCTCAACCGCGGTGCGATGCAGGGCGAAGCGGTGGTGGGGCGTGCCGTTCCCGGATCGCGAGACAACTACCTGTTTTCGCTGAATGCGCAGAGTTGCGTCATTGCCTCGCTGTACAACCCGACGACGAGAACAGGGGCGGTGATTCATTTCGATCACAATATCCGCCCCCTGATCCAGCGCAGTGTAAGCGGCGTGTTGGAGCGTCTGGGGTACGCCGGCCAGGATATTCGCGCCACGCTGGTGGGAGGTGACTGGGTGTCGATGGGCGCTGACATCGGCGGCCCGGTCAGGCGTGTCCTGCGCGAACATGGCCTGCAACCGACGTGGGATTACTGGTCGTACTCCTCGTGCCTGGGCAACACTTACGGGGTAGTGTTGAATCTGAACAATGGAGTCTCGAAAGTGTTCAAGCATTCCGCTGGTCAGGTTGGTGACGTGTACAAAGCGCTTATCGACAGAGCGCCATATTCAACCGACCGACTCTCGATACGTGCCCAGAACTTCATGGACCGTGTCCGCAGTGAAGCGTTGCACGAGAATGCCGTCGGCAGCGTGGTCGATAGGGCCGGCAGCCGGGCGACCGCGGCGATGGTAGAGGACCAGGCGTTCTCGATGGTGCTGATGAACTGACGCGTCGTTCAGGCATAAAAAAACCCGATCCTCGGGGATCGGGTTTTTCCACGCCGGATCAGTCTTACGACTGCTTGGCCAGCTTGTGCTCGAGGTTGTGAATGTTCACACCACCCTTGCAGAAGCCTTCGTCACGAACCAGGTCACGGTGCAGCGGGATGTTGTTCTT
>JARDZH010000305.1 GCA_029240955.1 Pseudomonas sp.
CGCGCGCGGGCGCAAGTGAGCGCCTCGCTCAGCAAGTCGCTGTAATGGCGAGTCATGGACAGGCATAAGGCGCTGAAGCCCACGTAAGACAGCACGGCCGCCAGCAGCATCAGACCGGCTCCTGCGTATTTTCAGGCAACGAGGCTTGAAGCGTACGCGCAGGCTTGTCCTGCGCTGGCGGCCGGAACTTCAGCGCCGCCCAGCCCAGAAACAGTCCGGTGCAGAGCGCTGTGAGATCGACAGCCAGCAGCGCCCAATGCCCATTCGCGACGCCGTCCAGCAGAGCACGCCCGTTGCCGGTCAGCACGTCGAGCAACGGCAGGCTGGCGAACAACAGCGCGCCCAGACTCAGTTGCTCGCGCCAACCTTGGCGCCCGCTACGTAACAGCGCGTGCACAACCGTCAGCCCCCAGATTGTGAAGAACAGATTGATTTCCCAGTCCGCGCGTCCGGCCATCTGCGCCGGCAACAGCCGATTGGCCCAGAAGAAACTGGCGACCGCGACCATCAAACCCGCCATGCTCGCGATGTTCAGCACTTCAACGAGCCGTAGCTCGAACGGCAACACGCCGCTCTTTGCGTGCTTGAGCTGGCGCTTGCCCAGCCACATCACCAGCCCGGTACCGATCATCGCCGTGCCGGCAACACCGAAAATGAAATACAGCCAGCGCAGCGTAGGCCCCGCAAAATGGCCGACATGCAGGCCGTACATCGCGCTGGAAATCAGCATCGGCCATGAACGGCCCGGCACCTCGTTCTCCAGTGCGCCTGTCGCGCCATTGAACGTCAGCGCACCGCCACGATCGGGCACGATGCTGCCGCGGTCATCGCGAGACAGCGTGATCGACGCCGTGACATCGCCAGGATTGTTAACGAACACACGGCCGACACGATCCCCGTTCCAGCGTTCGTCTGCGATCTTGAACAGTGGTGCGAGCGGGACCAGCGGCGCGGCTGTGCCTTCGGCTTTCACCACCTTGCCGGACGGGAACACCTCGCTGTAGAACGCCTGCACGTTGCCGTAGCTGGAAATGATGCTGGCCGGCATCACCATCGACATGAAGATCACCAGACTGCTGTAGGTGATCATCAAGTGAAACGGCAGCGCCAGCACGCCAAGCGCGTTATGGCCGTCCAGCCATGAGCGCTGGCCTTTGCGCGGACGAAAGGTGAAGAACTCCTTGAAGATCTTCTTGTGCACGATGATCCCGGTGATCAGCGTGATGAACATGACCATCGCAGCCGCCGTCGCCAGCCAGCGTCCCCACGGATGGGGCATTTGCAGCTGAAAGTGGAAACGGTAGAAGAAGTCGCCGCCGCGGGTGTCCCGGGCTTGCACTTCGGTGCCGGTCTGCGGATCGAGCAGCGCGCGCCTGAAATTTCCGCGCTGCCCCGGCTTGCCTTCCGGTAGCCAGCCCACCGACAACCCGGGCGTGCGCTCGTCGGGCATGTTGATGAACCAGCGCGAGGCGCCGGCGGCATTGTGTTGCAGGTAATTCTGCGCAATCTGGATGCTGGCCGCGCCGTCGACGGCTCGCACCGGAATCTCCGGCTGCATCCATTGAGTGATTTCATCCTTGAAGTACGACAGCGTACCGGTCAGAAAAATCGCGAACAGCAGCCAGCCGAACACCAGCCCGATCCAGGTGTGCAGCCAGGCCATCGCCTGACGAAAGCCCTCTTTCATGACCACCACCGCGCGCAGCAGTACGCCGCCCCAAGAGCAGCGCAAGGGATCAGCATGCCGGCCCAGGCACGCCACGCCGTGCGGCAGGCGAAACACCAGAGCACGGCGCCCAGATAAACGAGGAACGACAGCATCATGGAGATGGTCACCGCTTCAGCGCGTGCCAGCGGCAGCCAGTGCGCCATGCAAACGCTGGCGAGCGATGCGAGCAGATAGCCGGCGAACACCGCAGCCAGTGCGCGGGACGCCACCGCCAGGCGATAGGCGACCGAGACGCCCTTGGCTTTGGTCTTGCCACTGCGCTTTGCGGTCGCGTGGCCGCTGAGTGAGGTGCCGTCCATCTGTGCCTTCAGCATTATGGGTTGCAGAGCGCAGCAGTCAGGACCGCTGCAACGCTTCGCCAGTAGCGACGAAAATGTTGCGCAATATTAATGATAAATATTCTCATACGCAAAAGACTCTGCCAAAATCCGCGACCTTCCGAGTCCTCGTGGATCGATACGCGTAATGCCCACCGCTGATTCTGCTCGCCAACCCTGCGTAGAAAGCATCTTCCGGGCCCACAATCTGTGGCTTACCGGTTGGCTGCGGCGCCGGCTGGGTTGTCCGCACAGCGCGGCGGATCTTGCGCAGGACACGTTCATCAAGGTGCTGCTGGCACGCGATGCGGCGCAGATCAATGAACCTCGTGCGTTTCTGACCACCATCGCCAAGCGGGTGTTGTTCAACCATTACCGCCGGCAGGATCTGGAGCGCGCTTATTACCAGGCGCTGAGCGAGCTGCCCGAGCAGTTCGCGCCCAGCGAGGAAGAGCGCGCAATCATCCTCGAAACGCTGGTGGAGCTTGACCAGCGACTGGACGGGTTGCCGCTTGCGGTCAAGCGCGCGTTTCTGTTGTCTCAGGTCGACGGCTTGAGCCACCGCGACATTGGCGCGGAGCTGGGCATCTCGATCGCGACGGTCAAGCGCCACCTGAGCAAAGCGGCCATGCGCTGCTATTTCGCCCTGTGACCATGAGTGGCGAGTCGTTGAACAGGTCCGATATTTCCCCCGCGGTTGCGCAGCAGGCGGTCGACTGGCTGATCGAGATTCAGGAGAGCCCGTTGCAAGGCCAACGTCAGGCAGCCTGGCAACAATGGCTCAACGGTAATGCCGAGCATCAACGGGCCTGGGCGCACATCCAGCGCATCAATCAACGTCTGAGCGGGCTGTCGTCGCCGCTTGCTCATGCCGCAATCACAGCCCCCAAGAGCAGCAGCCGTCGACAGGCGCTCAAGCTGCTTTTGCTGCTGGGTGCGGGGTCGGCCGCCGGGTGGAGCCTGCGCGAGCAGGTCGATCTGCAACCCATGTTCGCCGACTTCGACAGCGGCGTCGGCGAGCGCCGCAAGCTGCCGCTGGATGACGGCAGCGAACTGCAGCTCAACACCGCGAGCGCGGTGGACGTGCGCTTTGATTCGGGACAACGCTTGATCACGTTGTTGCGCGGCCAAATTCTGATGACCGCCGCTGCCGATCCTCGCCCATTGCGCCTGATGACTGCTGAAGGTCTGATTCAGGCGGCAACCGGCAGCAGCCGTTTCGATGTCCGGCAACGGCACGGCCGCACGCAACTGGCGGTGTTTTCCGGAAGCCTGTCGATCAGTCCGGCTACAAGACCTGGAACGGGCCTGCAGGTGCACGCCCAGCAACAAATCACTTTCAGTCGCGAAGGCTGGGAAAGCCCGAGTCCGCTGGATGCTGGCAGCGGCGCATGGGCGGACGGCATGCTGGTGGCTTCACGCATGCGACTGGCGGACTTTCTCGATGAGTTGAGCCGCTATCGTCGCGGCCGCCTGCAATGCGACGCCCGCGTGGCGAATCTGCTGATTTCCGGCACTTACCCGCTGGCCGACAGCGAACGGATCCTCGACATGCTGGAACGCGCATTGCCAGTCCGTGTGCAGCGCTTTACCCGTTATTGGGTGAATGTTCAGGCGCGGGTTTGATTTGCAGCGGAAGCCGGGATAGACGAAGCGTATGCATCGCATGGTCAGCCGCTTCGCCAGCAAGCTGGCTCCTACGGAACAGATCGGCGCAATACCTGTAGGAGCCAGCTTGCTGGCGAGAGGCCGGCGCAGACACACAGATTCATAAAATATTGCACCCGGCATGAGCCATTTCCCACCGCTCGCGTGACAGACAGGGAAAGCACTTCTCACTTCCCGGTCAAAGGACTTCTGCATGTCAGCCCGCCCTGCTCTACCTTCCTCACTGGCTCCGCTGGTTCGCGCCCTGCGTCACGCGCTGTTGGGGGCAAGCCTTTCCCTTGCCGGCCTGTCGATGGCCCACGCCGCAGAGGCCACGCCCAGGGTTTACCACATTGCACCAAGCGAACTGGAAACGGCGCTGACCCAATTTGGCCGGGAATCGGGCGTGCTGATTTCCTACGGTTCGCAGATCACCAATGGCTTGAAAAGCCGCGGCCTGGAAGGTCAGTACGCGATCGAACAAGGCCTGAACGCGTTGCTCGAAGGCACCGGCCTGCAGGCACGGGCCGACGGCAATAACGGCTTCACCTTGCAACAGGCCAGCGCCGCGGTCAGCGGCCCGATCGAGCTTGGCGCATCGAACGTGGTGGGCGACTGGCTGGGCGA
>JARDZH010000306.1:0-714 GCA_029240955.1 Pseudomonas sp.
GATCTCGCTCAGGTCGACGCCGCACTTCTTGGCGAAGCCCAGCGCAGCCTGAGTCGGGTTGCCGTCAGCATCGAATGCCGCCTGACGCGGCGGGCCATCGAGGTTGATGCTGCGGTCCGGTTGCTGGATCGCAAGGTCGGTGATCAGTACGGCCAGACGGCGCGGCGCGGCGTAGACCTGCTTGGCGCTGTAGGTCAGACCTGCGTTCTGCAGGCCTTTCTCGATGCCGGCCAGGAAGGCTTCGGCCAGCGAACTCAGGGTCTTGGGTGGCAGTTCTTCGGTGCCCAGTTCGACCAGAAAATCTTGAGCACTCATTGTGCAGCCTCCAGCTTAGCCAACACTTCGTCGCGTAGATCGGGCGGCGCCATCGGGAAGCCAAGCTTGGCCCGGGCTTGCAGGTAGCTCTGAGCAACCGAGCGAGCCAGCGTGCGCACGCGCAGGATGTATTGCTGGCGCGCGGTCACGGAAATGGCACGGCGCGCATCCAGCAGGTTGAAGGTGTGCGAGGCTTTGAGCACCATTTCGTAGCTTGGCAACGGAAGCTCCAGCTCGATCAGGCGCGCGGCTTCGCTTTCATAGAAATCGAACAGCTCGAACAGTTTGTCGACGTTGGCATGTTCGAAGTTGTAGGTCGACTGTTCCACTTCGTTCTGATGGAACACGTCGCCATAGGTCACCTTGCCGAACGGGCCGTCAGCCCAGACCAGATCGTAG
>JARDZH010000306.1:719-5038 GCA_029240955.1 Pseudomonas sp.
GTCACCTTGCCGAACGGGCCGTCAGCCCAGACCAGATCGTAGACCGAGTCCACGCCCTGCTGGTACATCGCCAGACGCTCCAGACCGTAGGTGATTTCGCCGGTCACCGGGTAGCACTCGATGCCACCGACCTGCTGGAAGTAGGTGAACTGCGACACTTCCATGCCGTTGAGCCAGATTTCCCAACCCAGGCCCCAGGCGCCCAGCGTTGGCGATTCCCAGTTGTCTTCCACGAAGCGGACGTCATGCACCAGCGGATCGAGGCCGATGTGCTTGAGCGAGCCCAGATACAGCTCCTGGAAGTTGTCCGGGTTCGGCTTGAGGATGACCTGGAACTGGTAGTAGTGCTGCAGACGGTTCGGGTTTTCACCGTAACGGCCGTCAGTCGGACGGCGGCTCGGCTGGACGTAAGCGGCATTCCACGTCTCCGGGCCTACGGCGCGCAGAAACGTAGCAGTGTGGAAAGTACCGGCGCCTACTTCCATATCGTAGGGCTGAAGTACCACGCAACCTTGTTCCGCCCAGTATTGCTGGAGGGCGAGGATCAAGTCTTGGAAGGTACGCACGGCTGGCGTAGGCTGGCTCACAAAATTCACCTGTGCTGGGCTGCGATTCAAAGAGCGGGAGTATACCCGATTCGGCTGCGCGTCCACCCTTGGAGCCTTATGACACGCTGCTATTGGTGCAACGAAGACCCCTTGTACATCGCCTATCACGATAAGGAGTGGGGCGTGCCGCTGCGCGATGCGCAGAAGCTGTTCGAGTTGCTTTTGCTCGAAGGGTTCCAGGCGGGTCTGTCATGGATCACCATTCTCAAGCGTCGTGCCCGTTATCGCGAGGTGCTGTTCGGTTTCGACGCCGAGCGTCTGGCCCGGATGAGCGACAGTGAGATCGAAGAATTGATGCTTGATGCGACGATCATTCGCAACCGCCTCAAGCTCAACGCCGCGCGGACCAACGCACGGGCCTGGCTGGCGCTCGAAGACCCGGTCGGCCTGCTCTGGTCGTTCGTGGGCGGCGAGCCCAAGGTCAATCATTTCAAGGACCGCAGCGAAGTGCCGGCCATCACGCCTGAAGCCCAGGCCATGAGCAAGGCGCTCAAGAAAGCCGGGTTCACCTTCGTCGGCCCCACCATTTGCTACGCCTACATGCAGGCCACCGGAATGGTCATGGACCACACCACGGACTGCGATCGGTATCCGATCCTGGCCCGCTGACGGTTACAATGCCCGCCTTGAGAATTTGGGAGTGATCTGTGGATAAGTTCAAAGGTGCCTTCATCGTCGGGGCATTGCGTCTGTTTGCCCTGCTGCCATGGCGCGCCGTCCAGTGGGTCGGCACCTCGATCGGCTGGCTGATGTGGAAGCTGCCCAACCGTTCCCGCGAGGTGGTGCGAATCAACCTTGCCAAATGCTTTCCGGAGCTGAACGACGTCGAGCGTGAAAAGCTGGTCGGACGCAGCCTGATGGACATTGGCAAGACTTTGACCGAAAGCGCGTGCGCATGGATCTGGCCCGCTCAGAAATCCATCGATTTGGTACGCGAAGTCGAAGGGCTTGAAGTGCTTGAACAGGCGCTGGCGTCCGGCAAGGGCGTAGTCGGTATCACCAGCCACCTGGGCAACTGGGAAGTACTGAACCACTTCTACTGCAGCCAGTGCAAACCCATCATTTTCTACCGTCCACCCAAGCTGAAGGCGGTCGATGACCTGCTGCGCAAACAGCGGGTCCAGTTGGGCAACCGCGTTGCGGCCTCGACCAAGGAAGGTATTCTCAGCGTCATCAAGGAAGTACGCAAAGGCGGTTCAGTCGGCATCCCCGCTGATCCGGAACCTGCCGAGTCAGCCGGCCTCTTCGTGCCCTTCTGCGGCACCGTGGCCCTGACCAGCAAGTTCGTGCCGAACATGCTCGCTGGCGGCAAAGCAGTCGGCGTCTTCCTGCACGCCATGCGCCTGCCTGATGGTTCGGGCTACAAAGTGATCCTGGAAGCCGCGCCGGAAGCCATGTACAGCACCGATACCGAAACCTCGGCAGCAGCCATGAGCAAAGTCGTGGAGAAGTATGTGCGGGCCTATCCAAGCCAATACATGTGGACGATGAAACGCTTCAAGAAACGCCCGGCTGGGGAAAAGCGCTGGTATTGACCTGACGGTCACCGTAGGAACGCCCCGGCGGCGTTCCGCCCTGCCCGCGACCGGGGGAGTCAGACGCTGCAATGTTTCCTGAAAGCCTGCTGTCGCGGGCAAGCCTGGCTCTTGCCTGCTCATACGGCCTGCTAAAGATCTGAAGGGCTTAGTCTCTTACCACGCTGATAAAAATCTCAAGATTGAGGGGCAAGGGTTCTTTAATGATTTGCGAGATCTGGCCTACCTGATCTTCCGTGAGAGGCCACATGCCAATAGCCAGCTCATCAAGACTGTTATGGCCTAACAATTTCAAGAGCTCGTCATTGAATTCTGCGTTCACATCATGCTCGTATTTTATGAATTCATCTTCATTGCCATCAGGTAGATAGCCTGTGATCCAGATGCCCATTTGAAATGCTCACTTCGGTGTGGTTCTTGAGGGGTTTGCAGGTTTTGTTTGTTTGCCAGTTTCAGCATCAAACTCCCCTAAATGTTTTCCCTGTTTGGTATAGATCTCAACTGCTCCATGCTGACGGTCCCATTCATATATTCGGCCCCGGGAATCGACCCATCTGTCACGCCTAGCCCCGCCTCCCTGAACTCCACTCTTGGACTTCACCCGTCTGGCGTCTGGAAAAGCTGCGAGCTCTTTTGGCGAAGTATGATACGAATGCCCTGCCAGCAATGGCTTCGAATACACCACATACAGCGAACTCAACCCGGAGTCTGCTGGGAATGTGATGATCCGGTCACCCAGGGTGACATCGTCGATCTCAGGATAGACTTCGATCTGGGAGTCGGTATCCGGTGCAATCGGGTGGACCATTATACTGCCCAGTCGCTCATCACCCGGTTGTGGGTAAACCAGCTCTGGAGTCTTCAACGGCCCGTTGTTCGGTGTCCAGAGGATTGAAATCCCGTCACCCAGATCAGCTTGGAGCGTTCGGCGTTGATCCGTCCATTGGGCTCGGACCGTGGGAACGCTGTCGTCGCCTGTCGCACCTGTATGAATCCCGTAAAGCTGCAGTTGCCCCTCTGGATCCCGTCGAAACTGAAAGCGCACACGGGAAGCGGCAGCATTCATTGCACGCAGTTCATCGTCGGAGTACAGAGTGCCGTCACCCAGCTTGGTGGGCAGCATGCCCGCGATGAAAACGGCAACCGGTCCGGATGCAGAGAGCAGACCTCGCAAGACCCAGGTGTAACCGCGCTGTTGAATGCCGCCGCCTGCAATTCGGCCCAGTACCATATCGGCACCTATCAGTGCCATTAGCGGCGCCGCCTCGGCTGGAATGGGCTTGCTTTTGGCAATCATAAGGCTGCCAAAGTGCTCGGCAGGCTCTATCTCGGTACCTGTTTCAGCGCATCCCCATCGGCCAGGCGCGCAGGACTTCGCGAAAATAACGCCTTGAGCCTGTTTCTGTGGCCATGGCTCTTGGGCGAAAGTGGGAGGTTGCGGTGCTAGTGGTGCAGGCGGTGCAGAACGAATTGAAGAGGCAAAACCCATGTCCGGCAGGTGTGCATCAATCAACAGCCAGTCACCACGCCTTAGGGCTTCGCGGATGTCGTCATCGGATCGCGCGTTGATCGACCTGCGCATGCTCTCCAGTCCTTCGACAGGACGGTAGGTATCACCCGAGCCAAATACGAAGGCGGCGTTGTCTGGCGAAACGATGTGCCGCTTATCTATGTATTTCAGCTCTAGAAATGAGTTACGCACCACACGCATTGTGTTTTGCCGCCGCATGAGAGAAGCGATCGACATTACGAAAAGCTACGTGGAGTGGATGTCGTCCTGTTCCTGCGCGGTTGTCTGAAAAGTAAGCGCGCGTAGAAATGGTGGGAGCGGAGGTGTCCGCAAAATCATAATTCCAGCCGATGCACAGGCTGCGCGTTTGCTGACTTCTTCGCGGCATGGCGGAACGCCGCCCCGGGCGCTCCTGCGAGCTGTTGCGTGTTTAGATAAAAACTCAACCCCACCTGAAACAGCCGCTCCACATCGCGGATGTACTCTTTATCCACAAGGATCACGTGGTTGCCGGACTCGGTCATGGTGTTGTCGAGCAAGTGCATATGGACGATGACGCGCTTCAAAAAACGCCCGACTGAGAAAAACGCTGGTATTGATGGCAGCCGTTGGCCGTGGGAGGGAGCGGAGCTCGCGATGCCGTCAACGCGAGCTTTCAGTCAGTCC
>JARDZH010000307.1 GCA_029240955.1 Pseudomonas sp.
GGCTTGCTGAGGAGCGGCCTTGTCGGTGGATTCGGGGGATACGGCGGCCTGCAGATTGCGGCCACGGGTTTCGGGCAGACAGAACGCGGCGAGCATAGCCACGCCATAGGCGATGCCAGCGTCGATGCCGATGGCCGAGCCCAGCGACATGGACTCGCTCATGTGGCCGACTAGGAACGGGAACACCGCCGACAGCACACGACCGAAGTTGTAGCAGAAGCCGACCCCTGCGCCACGAACATCCGCCGGGTACAACTCGTTGAAGAACGAACCGAGACTGGCCGGAATGCCTGCGGCGAAGAAGCCCAGCGGGAAGCCGAGGAACAGCATCTGCGTGTTGCTCAGCGGCAGCGTCAGGTAGCAGTTCACGGTGATCACGCAGCACAGGGCGAACAGGATGATGTTCTTGCGGCGGCCGATCTTGTCGATGAGCATGCCGCTGGTCACGCAGCCGCACCAGAAGGCAAAGATGATCACGGCCAGATAACCGCCGGAGCTGAGCACCGACAGGTTGCGCTCGGTTTTCAGGAAAGTCGGCAGCCAGGTCATCACCGCGTGGTAACCACCGTGTGCGCCCAAGCCCAGCAGACCGCCCAGCAGGGTAACGCGCAGCAGTTCCGGGCGGAAGATGCCGGCCATGGACTTGAAGAAGTTGCCCTTGGGGCCCTTCTCTTTCTGCATGCGCTGGAAGCTTTCTGGCTCTTCGACGTTGCGGCGCACCCAGATGATCATCAGCGCCGGCAGCAAGCCGACGAAGAACATCACGCGCCAGGCGATATCCTGCGGCACGAACGAATAGATCAGGGTGAAGAGCACGACCGCCAGGCCCCAGCCCACGGCCCAGGCGCTTTGCACCGTGCCCATGACCTTGCCGCGGTATTTCGACTGAATGGTTTCGGCCATCAGCACAGCGCCCGCCGCCCACTCACCGCCGATGCCGAAGCCTTGCAAGGCCTTGACGATCAGCAGCTGGTTGAAGCCGGTGACGAAGGCTGAAAGGAAGGTAAAGAACGAGAACCACAGAATCATCAGCTGCAGGGTTCGCACGCGACCGTAACGGTCCGACAGCGTACCGCCGACCCAACCGCCCAGCGCCGAGGTCACCAGCGTCACGCCGCTGATCAGACCTGCGTCGCCTTTGGTGAGCGCAAAGGCTGCGATCAGCGCAGGAATCGCCAGACCGAACATCTGAACCTCAAGTGCGTCAAGCGACCAGCCGCCGAAACAGGCCCAGAACGTCTTGCGCTCCTTGGAAGTGATGTCGCGATACCAACTGAACATGCTTATTGTCCTTGTAGGGGAAAACGTTGGAAGAGCGCTATCAGCGGATTTCGACGCTGTAGCGGAAGTGGCTGGCGTGACCACGCGAACGGCGCCATTCCAGCGGTTCGCCGGCGTAGTTGCGGGCCAGACGTTCGATCATCACCACCGGGCTGCCGGTCGGCACCTGCAGCAGACGGCCGTAGACGTCGTTGACGGCTTCGGCGGTCAGGCTTTCCTGGGCGTACGCCACGACCTGCCCGCAGAGTTCTTCATAGATGGGATACAACAGCGGGCCGCGGGCATTGATGTCGATGTCCAGCAGGCTCTGGAACTGAATGCGCGGCAGCCAGATTTCTTCAGCCAGTACCGGCTGGCTGTCCAGCAGACGCAAACGGACCATGCGAATCACCGGTGCCTGAGCAACCAGCCCCAGTGCCTGACTGACCGCCGAGGGCGCGACCACCGGCTCGATGCTCAGCACGCGGCTTTCTGGCATCTGGCGTTCGCCGGCAGCGGTCTGAAACCGGAAAAATCGAAACAGTGAGGACTGAAACTGAGGGCGGCGGATGAACGTGCCGCGTCCCTGCTGACGTTCCAGGATGTTGTCGCTGACCAGCATGTCGATGGCTTTGCGCACCGTGCCGGTGGACAGGCAGTACTCGGCGGAAAGCGCCGCTTCGGTCGGAATCGCTTCGCCTGGGCGCCAGCGATTGTTGGCGATCTGCTCGGCGAGCTGGTCGCGCAGGCGCTGATAAAGGGGCAATCTGTCGTCGCTGGAAAGCTTGTTCATTTTTGTAGTTATCCAGTCATCTATATGAATGTTGGGCGAGTATTGTCTCGTTACAAATGTGCGTCAAGCGTCTGATTAAAGCCTGAATCCCTCTAAAACGCCCGCAAACGCTCTACATCGGGCACTTCCGACGGCTACGTGCCATCAATCGCAGACATATCTTGTATCATCTTGAGCGCCCTATTGCAGTCCGGGCGAAACCGCTAGCCTGCTCATCATCAATCCGGCAGCGGCGCCCGTTCGTCTAGCCGGCCTCCAGCCCGAGCGAGATTTCCGATGACTCAACACAACTCCGCGCCGCACGGTGCCCACACGCTGACCCGTGGGTTGGTGCTGCTGTTTGCATTCTGCTGCGGCGCCATCGTGGCGAATATTTATTACGCTCAGCCGATCATCGAGCTGATCGCTCCCGACATAGGCCTGTCCAGTACGGCGGCCAGCCTGATCGTTTCGCTGACCCAGATCGGCTACGCGCTCGGCCTGTTCTTTCTGGTACCGCTCGGCGACTTGCTGGAAAACCGGCGGCTGATGCTGCTGACCACCGCGCTGGCGATTCTGAGTTTGCTGGGTGCGGCATTCGCGCAGCAGCCGAACCTGTTTCTGGTGGTGTCGCTGCTGGTAGGTTTCAGTTCGGTGTCGGTGCAGATGCTGATCCCGCTTGCGGCGCACCTTGCGCCAGAGGAAACCCGCGGCCGCGTGGTGGGCAGCATCATGGGCGGCCTGCTGCTCGGGATCTTGCTGGCCCGGCCGCTTTCCAGCCTGATCGCCGATCATTTCGGCTGGCGTGCCGTGTTTGGCGCCGCCGCTGTGGTGATGATGGGCATCAGCGTGGTGCTGGCGACGACCATGCCCAAGCGGGTTCCTGATCACAAGGCCTCTTACGGTCAGCTGCTGTTCTCGCTGTGGACGCTGCTGCGCACACAGCCGGTTCTGCGTCAGCGGGCGTTTTATCAGGCGTGCATGTTCGCGACGTTCAGCCTGTTCTGGACGGCGGTGCCGCTGGAGCTGTCGCGCAATCACGGTCTTTCGCAGAGTCAGATCGCGCTGTTCGCGCTGGTCGGTGCCATTGGCGCATTTGCCGCACCGATCAGCGGGCGTCTGGCAGATGCCGGGCATACCCGCATTGCGACGCTCGTCGCGCTGCTGTTGGGTGCGTTGAGTTTCGCGCCGGCGTTGATCCATCCGGCCTTCAGTGTGATCGGGCTGGCAGTGACCGGTGTGGTGCTGGATTTCTGCGTGCAGATGAACATGGTGCTGGGGCAGCGCACGGTCTACGCCCTGGACGCCGCCAGCCGCAGCCGCCTTAATGCGCTGTATATGACCAGCATCTTCATCGGTGGCGCGATCGGTTCATCGATTGCGAGCTTGCTGTTCGATCACGGCGGCTGGACATGGGTCATGATCGCCGGGACTGCGTTGCCTCTGATTGCGCTGCTGGCGTTTCTCAAGGATTCGGCCGGCGAGCGGCGGGTGGGTGTGAGCGTTTGAAACGGCGATCGCATGTACCTGTGGGAGCGGATTTATCCGCGAAGGCGGCGTTGCACACGCCACACCTGCTGCGGCTGTACCGGCCTCTTCGCGGATAAATCCGCTCCCACGGGTTGGTGGTGCGCGCGGGATCTTTGGCCTGCCGCAGGTGGGAGGGGTCACGGCTGGGTGCCAACCGCCTGGTCCAGCCACCGCGCCAGATCCGCCACTTCGGCGGCGTTGATCGAGTGTTCCAGGCCTTCATAGCTGTGGAACTCGGGGCTCAGGCCGAGCTTCTTCAACGTGGCCTCGGCTTCGGCGCCGCCGCTGTAGGCAACCTGATGGTCTTCCACGCCATGGGCGATGAACACGTTCAGCGGCTTGAGTCTCGGGTCGGTTTTCAGACCCGATTCCAGCACCGGCAGCAAACGCCCGCTCAGCGCAGCGAAACCGCCTACCAACTCTGGATCGCGCAGGGCCACTTCATAGCTCATCATCGCGCCCTGGCTGAAACCCACCAGGTACACCTTGCCCGGCTGAGTACGATACTTCTCGGTCACCTGACGGATAAAGGTGCCGAGCCGTTCGCCGCTGCTCTTCAAGTCCTGCGTCACGCCGTCGTAGCCCGGCGCATCGGTCTTCTGAGTGAACCACTTGTACCTGCCCGCCCCCAGCTCCATCGGAGCGCGAACGGCCAGGTAGTTGTACTCCGGGGAAAGGTGGTCTTTGAGGCTGAACATGTCCTGCTCGTTACTGCCGTAGCCATGAATCAGGATCACCAGCGGCCGGTCGGGGCC
>JARDZH010000308.1 GCA_029240955.1 Pseudomonas sp.
GCAAGAACTTCAACCGTGACTTCACCGAACTGAGCGAGCCGGTTGCCGAATTGCTTGAAGGCCAACTGGGCGATGATCCGCGGGCCAATATCCTGCTGATCCGTCAGGCGATGACCCAGGCGCTGGAAGCGCTGCCGCCTGCACAAAGCGAACTGCAGGGCTTGCAGCGTCTGTTGATCAGCCACGCGTGCACGGCTGACATCGTGCTGGACCTGCATTGTGATGCCGACGCCGCGCTGCACATGTACGCCTTGCCACAGCACTGGCCGCAGTGGCGTTCGCTGTCCGCGCACCTGGACGTCAAGGTCGCGTTGCTGGCCGAGGATTCGGGCGGCAGCTCGTTCGATGAAGCGTGCTCGTTGCCGTGGTTGCGTCTGTCGCGAATCTTCCCCGACGCGCAGATTCCACTGGCGTGTCTGGCGACTACCATCGAACTGGGCGGTCAGGCCGATACCGGCAAGGCCGAAGCCGAGGCGCACGCTGAAGGCATCCTGGCGTTCCTCGCCGAGCAGGGCTTCATTGCCGGCGACTGGCCGCAACCGGCTCATGAGCCGTGCGAAGGAATGCCGTTCGAGGGCACCGAACTGGTCTACGCGCCGCACCCAGGCGTGGTGACGTTTTTGCGCGCTGCCGGCGACCATGTCGAGGCGGGCGATCCGCTGTTCGAAGTCATCGACCCGCTGTCCGATCAGGTCAGCACGCTCTGTGCGGGCACCGCCGGCGTTCTGTTCGCCATCGAGCGGCTGCGTTACGCCCAACCGGGTTTCTGGCTGGCCAAAGTTGCCGGCCGCACTGCGCTGCGCCAAGGGCGCCTGCTCAGTGATTGACTGTTTTGTGAGAACCGAAAGCATGAACAAACTGGAAGTCCAGGACCTGCACAAGCGTTATGGCAGTCACGAAGTTATCAAGGGTGTATCCCTGACGGCCAAGGCAGGCGATGTGATCAGCATCATCGGCTCCAGTGGATCGGGCAAGAGCACCTTCCTGCGTTGCATCAACCTGCTTGAACAACCTCATGCGGGCAAGATCCTGCTCAACGACGAGGAGCTCAAGCTGGTGCCGAACAAGGACGGCGGCCTCAAGGCGGCTGACCCCAAACAGTTGCAGCGCATGCGCTCGCGACTGTCGATGGTGTTCCAGCATTTCAATCTGTGGTCGCACATGACGGCGTTGCAGAATGTGATCGAGGCGCCGGTTCACGTGCTCGGCGTTTCAAAAAAGGAAGCGCTGGAGAAGGCTGAGCACTACTTGGCCAAAGTCGGCGTTGCCCACCGCAAGGACGCCTATCCCGGGCACATGTCCGGTGGCGAGCAGCAGCGTGTGGCGATTGCCCGTGCGCTGGCAGTCGAGCCGGAAGTCATGCTGTTCGACGAGCCGACTTCGGCGCTCGACCCGGAACTGGTCGGCGATGTGCTCAAGGTCATGCAGGGCCTGGCTCAGGAAGGCCGGACGATGGTGGTAGTGACCCACGAAATGGGTTTTGCCCGCGAAGTCTCCAACCAGCTGGTGTTCCTGCACCAAGGCGTCGCGCTGGAGCGCGGCAATCCGCGTGAAGTGCTGAGCAATCCTCAATCCGAGCGGTTGCAGCAGTTTCTTTCCGGCAGCCTGAAGTGATCATCGGCGTCGCGTATGCGATGCCTTTTACGACAGAACAGGGCATGCTGCGCAGCGCGCCGTCTGTCCTGGATGTTCAGAGCTGACCTGTTGAGGTCCGGCTTTTTGCGGTGATAAGTATTCGGATGCCCCAATGACTGCCCATCGAATAGGTTTCCTTGTCTGGCCTGGCACCAAGGCGCTGACCCTGGCGCTGGCCGAGGAAGCCTTGCGTGTTGCCCAGCGTGTTCATCCCGAAGTCGTCTACGAGCTGACATTCCTGCAGGCCGAGCCTGAGGCAGCGGCCGACAGCGCGTGGCGGCTGCCGGGCGAATCCTGGGTGGGTCGTCTGGAAGGTTTCCAGAAGCTGTTTCTGCTTGCCGATGAACCGCCTGCGCCCATGGGCTCCACGCTTGCCGCTGCACTCAAGCAGCTGGTGCGCGCCGGTTGCGCCATCGGCGGCCTGTCGGCGGGCGTTTATCCACTGGCTCATCTGGGTTTGCTGGACGGCTACCGCGCGGCCGTGCACTGGCGCTGGCAGGACGATTTCAGCGAGCGCTTTCCCAAGGTGATTGCCACCAGTCATCTGTTCGACTGGGACCGTGACCGGCTGACGGCCTGTGGCGGTCTGTCGGTGCTCGACCTGCTGCTGGCGGTGCTGTCCCGGGATCATGGCGCGGAGCTGGCCGGTGCGGTGTCCGAAGAACTGGTGGTCGAGCGCATCCGTGAAGGCGGCGAGCGCCAGCGCATTCCGTTGCAGAACCGCCTGGGTTCGAGTCATCCGAAGCTGACTCAGGCTGTGTTGTTGATGGAAGCCAATATTGAAGAGCCGTTGACCACCGATGAAATCGCGCAGCATGTGTGCGTTTCACGCCGTCAGCTCGAACGCATCTTCAAGCAGTACCTCAATCGCGTGCCCAGCCAGTATTACCTGGAGCTGCGCCTGAACAAGGCGCGGCAGATGCTGATGCAGACCAGCAAATCCATCATCCAGATCGGATTGTCGTGCGGGTTTTCGTCGGGGCCGCACTTCTCCAGCGCCTACCGCAATTTCTTCGGCGCCACCCCGCGTGAAGACCGCAACCAGCGCCGCAGCAGCAGCCCGTTCGAACTGTCGTCGGTGCCGGCGGAACGGGGCTGAGCTACCGCAGCACGTTGTATCTGTAGGAGCCAGCTTGCTGGCGAACGGGGCGCATCGGCCGCATCATTCGTGTCGGTTGAAATACCGTGTTCGCCAGCAAGCTGGCTCCTACAAATCGGGCAAACGGTTTAAACTGCGCCTTTATGACGGAATATGTCGCATTGTCGAAACCCTCGTAATTCGCCGGTTTTGCGCTGTAACAAGTTGTCGCTTAGCGACAAGGCACCCGCCGACTCTGTCCTTACAATCCTTCAATCGCTCGCCAGTTTCAGGCAGGCGTTCCTCTTCAGGAGACTCCGATGTCCGTTGAGCATGCTGCGGTGCAACGCGCCGATTTCGACCAGATAATGGTCCCCAACTACGCGCCGGCCGGGTTCATTCCCGTACGTGGTGCGGGGTCCCGCGTATGGGATCAGGCGGGCCGTGAGCTGGTGGATTTCTCGGGCGGTATCGCCGTCAACGTGTTGGGCCATTGCCATCCGGCGCTCGTCGGTGCGCTGACCGAGCAGGCCAACAACCTCTGGCATGTGTCGAACGTCTTCACCAACGAGCCGGCCCTGCGCCTGGCGAAGAAGCTGGTCGACGCGACCTTCGCCGACCGGGTGTTCTTCTGCAACTCCGGCGCCGAAGCCAACGAAGCTGCGTTCAAGCTGGCGCGCCGTGTGGCTCACGACCTGTACGGCCCTGACAAATATGAAATCGTCGCTGCGCTGAACAGCTTCCACGGTCGCACGCTGTTCACGGTAAGCGTCGGCGGTCAGCCCAAGTATTCCGATGGCTTCGGTCCGAAAATCACCGGCATCCGTCACGTTCCCTACAACGACCTGGACGCGCTGAAAGCCGCGGTGTCCGACAAGACCTGCGCGATCGTGCTCGAACCGATCCAGGGCGAAGGCGGCGTGCTGCCTGCCGAGCTTGAGTATCTGCAAGGCGCACGTCAGCTGTGCGACGACCACAACGCACTGTTGGTCTTCGATGAAGTGCAGAGCGGCATGGGTCGTAGTGGCCAGCTGTTCGCCTACATGCACTACGGCGTGACACCGGACATTCTGTCCAGCGCCAAGAGCATCGGCGGCGGCTTCCCGCTTGCGGCGATGCTGACCACTGAAAAACTGGCCAAGCATCTGGCAGTCGGCGTTCACGGCACGACTTACGGCGGCAACCCGCTGGCCTGCGCGGTCGGTGAAGCGGTCATCGACGTCGTCAATACGCCGCAGGTACTGGCTGGCGTGCAGGACAAGCATCAGCGCTTCAAGACCCGTCTGGAAAAGATCGGTCAACAGTACGGTGTTTTCACCGAAGTGCGCGGCATGGGTCTGTTGATCGGTTGCGTGCTGACCGATGCGTGGAAAGGCAAGGCCAAGGACTTCTTCAACGCTGCCGAAGCCGAGAACCTGATGATTCTTCAGGCCGGTCCGGACGTGATCCGTTTCGCGCCGAGCCTGGTGATCGAAGAGGCCGACATCGACGAAGGTCTCGATCGCTTCGAGCGTGCCGTTGTCAAGCTGACGGCCTGATACAAGGCTCTCCGGTGCCCGCCCTGGCGGTCGCCGGACATCATTCTGTGCCGGGCGG
>JARDZH010000309.1 GCA_029240955.1 Pseudomonas sp.
CGGTGAGTCAACTCGCCACGCGACAAAAGACCACACGGCTCAAGGGCCCAAACAGGACTACTCTTTCAGCGTCGGCTGACCTGCGTCAGTGCGCTGCTCTCGGGTTCATGTGCCGACCGTCCTGCTCCCCGCAGATAGACAGAACAATCAGAAATATTGGTACTCCATACCGTGGGGGTATTCACTATTGGTCCGCTGGGCCAACTAGCCGGTTTCACCTGAGAGAGGAACACATATGTTCGGTTTGGAGGCTATCGATCTCGCCCGAATTCAGTTCGCATTCACGATTTCGTTTCACATCCTGTTTCCTGCCATCACTATTGGTCTGGCAAGTTATCTGGCTGTGCTCGAAGGGCTGTGGCTGAAGACCCGCGAAGACGTATACCGCGACCTTTACCACTTCTGGTCCAAGATCTTTGCCGTCAACTTCGGTATGGGTGTTGTGTCCGGCCTGGTCATGGCCTATCAGTTCGGCACCAACTGGAGCCGATTCTCCGACTTTGCCGGTGCGGTCACCGGGCCGTTGCTTACCTATGAGGTGTTGACGGCGTTCTTCCTCGAAGCAGGCTTCCTCGGCGTGATGCTGTTTGGCTGGAACCGTGTGGGTCGCCAGTTGCACTTCTTCGCGACCGTCATGGTGGCAATCGGCACACTGATCTCCACCTTCTGGATTCTCTCCTCCAACAGCTGGATGCAGACGCCGCAAGGCTTCGAAATCGTTGATGGCCGCGTGATCCCGACCGACTGGTTCGCCGTGGTATTCAACCCGTCGTTCCCGTACCGCCTGACTCACATGGCAATTGCAGCGTTCGTGGCGACGGCGTTCTTCGTCGGCTCGTCGGCAGCCTGGCAGCTGTTGCGCGGTCGCGACACGCCAGCCGTCCGCAAGATGCTTTCGATGGCGATGTGGATGGCGCTGATTGTCGCGCCGATTCAAGCCGTGGTCGGTGACTTCCACGGTCTGAACACCCTCAAGCACCAGCCGGCGAAAATCGCCGCGATCGAAGGTCACTGGGAAAACGTGGGCGACGAACCGACCCCGCTGATCCTGTTCGGTATCCCCGACATGAAAGAAGAGCGCACCAAATACGCGGTGGAAATCCCGTATCTGGGCAGCTTGATCCTGACGCACAGCCTCGACAAGCAAGTGCCCGCACTCAAGGAATTCAAGCCTGAAGACCGTCCGAATTCGACCATCGTGTTCTGGTCGTTCCGGGTCATGGTCGCCATGGGCATGCTGATGATCCTGACCGGTCTGTGGAGCCTGTGGCTGCGCAAGCGCGATGCGCTTTACCAGTCGCGTCCGTTCCTTTACCTGGCGTTGTGGATGGGGCCATCCGGCCTGATCGCAATCCTTGCAGGCTGGTTCACCACTGAAATCGGCCGTCAGCCCTGGGTCGTCTACGGCCTGATGCGCACGTCTGATGCAGACTCTGGCCACAGCGCCGCGCAGTTGGGCATCACCCTGGTGCTGTTCGTGGTCGTCTACTTCGTGCTGTTCGGTGCCGGTCTAAGCTACATGATGCGTCTGGTACGCAAAGGTCCGCAGGCCTACGTCGAGCATAAACCGCACGGTGGCCCCGGCCAGACACGTACGCCGGCCCGTCCGCTCTCCGCTGCCGTTGAAGGCTCCGAAGAAGGCGACGAACTTGACAGCCTGGGCAAGAAGGGGAATTGAGTCATGGGTATTGATCTTCCGCTGATCTGGGCCGTCATCATCATCTTCGGCATCATGATGTACGTCGTGATGGACGGCTTTGACCTGGGTATCGGGATTCTCTTCCCGTTCATGAAAGAGAGCCACGACCGCGATGTGATGATGAACACCGTCGCGCCGGTCTGGGACGGTAACGAAACCTGGCTGGTGTTGGGCGGCGCAGGGCTCTTCGGCGCCTTCCCGATGGCTTACTCAGTCGTGCTCTCGGCGCTGTACATGCCGTTGATGCTGATGCTGATGGGGCTGATCTTCCGCGGCGTGGCGTTCGAGTTCCGCTTCAAGGCTCGCGAGCACAAGCGTCACCTGTGGGACAAGGCCTTTATCGGCGGCTCCGTGGCGGCGACTTTCTTCCAGGGCGTAGCGCTGGGTGCCTTCATCGATGGCATTCCGGTCGAAAACCGCCAGTTCGCAGGCGGCTCGCTGGACTGGCTCGCGCCATTCCCGATGTTCTGCGGCCTGGCGCTGATCGTTGCCTATGCACTGCTGGGCTGCACCTGGCTGATCATGAAAACCGAAGGCTCGCTGCAAAAAGCCATGCATGACCTGGCCCGCCCGCTGGCGCTGGTTCTGCTCGTTGTGATTGGTGTGGTCAGCCTCTGGACGCCGCTTGCACACCCGGACATCGCAGACCGCTGGTTCAGCATGCCGAACCTGTTCTGGTTCCTGCCGGTGCCGATCCTTGTGCTGGTCACGCTCTTTGGCTTGATCAAGGCTGTGGCGCGCAATGCTCACTACACGCCGTTCCTGCTGACCTTGCTGCTGATCTTCCTGGGTTACAGCGGTCTGGGTATCAGCCTGTGGCCGAACATCATTCCGCCGTCGGTTTCGATCTGGGATGCCGCCTCGCCTCCACAGAGCCAAGGCTTCATGCTGGTTGGCACGCTGTTTATCCTGCCGTTCATCCTCGGTTACACCTACTGGAGCTACTACGTGTTCCGCGGCAAGGTGACCACCGAAGACGGTTATCACTAGTCCGAGCAAAGGAGAATGGCGATGTCTGGCAAGAAATCGATGCATGACGAGCCGGATCCAGCGATGAGCAAGCCGCTGTGGCAGCGGCTTGCCTGGCTGGCCGGCATCTGGGCCGGCAGCGTATTCGCGCTGTTCATCGTCGCCAGCCTGCTGCGCATGTTCATGAATGCGGCGGGTCTTACGACGCACTGACCCGCGCAGAAAGATCCCATCCGCGTTTACGAATGCGGTTTTACGACCCTCCGTCTGGAGGGTTTTTTTTGCCTGTGATTCTGGTGGTTACTTGCGTGCCTTGAGGATCACGAACTTGGGCGTGGCGGCGACTTGTTCGACGCCGCGGAACAGGCGCGCCAGTTTGCTGTGGTAGCCCAGATGACGGTTGCCGACAATGTACAGCGCACCGCCCGTCACAAGCGCGGCCCTGGCCTGGAGAAACATACGCCATGCCAGGAAATCACCGACCACCTGTTGTTGATGAAACGGCGGGTTGCACAGTACGACGTCCAGAGAGTCAGGCTCCTGATTTGCCAGCCCGTCCCCGGCGAGAAACGCAGCCGGACGGTCGCCCAGTGCCGCTTGCCAGTTCTGCTCGGCGGACTGAACAGCCATGAACGACTCGTCTACCAGCGTGTAGTGAGCCTGCGGGTTATCCAGAGCGCTGGCGATAGCGAGTACACCGTTGCCGCAACCCAGGTCGGCGACCCGCGCAGAACCCAGATCCTTCGGTAACCAGGGCAGGAAAGCCCGGGTGCCGATGTCCAGCCCTTCGCGGCAGAACACGTTGGCGTGGTTGATCAGTTCGATAGCGGGCTGTTCGATCTTGTAGCGCGTAGGGTAGGGCGAGGTCAGGACTTCCCGGGGCTGCGGCGTGGCGAACAGCAGGCGGGCTTTCTTCACGGCCAGCGAGGCCTGGACGGGGCCGACATAAGTTTCCAGCAGATCACCCGCCGAGCGTGGCAGGTGCTTGACCATGGCCGCAGCGACGACGCGCGCACCGGGGGCCAATTGGCCCTGCAAACGTACCAGCTGTTCTTCGAGCAAGGCCAGTGTTTTGGGAATACGGATCAGCACCCAGTCAAACGGACCAGTCAACGGTGCGCTGGCCGGAATCAGCGGAACTGCATCGTAAGCCATGCCATTGCGCGTCAGATTCTTTTCCAGACCTTGTGCGGCGAGATACGAGTCGGTGCTGCTGACCACCGACGCATGTTGAGCCAGACTGGCCGCGAGCGCGCCGAAACTGTCATTGAGCACCAGTACCCGGCTCTGCAGCGTCAGGCCGGTTTCTGCCACGTGACTGAGCAAATACTCATCGGCAGCATCGAAAGCTTGCAGGGGCTCGTCCTGTTGCTCGGGTTGGCGTATGAGGTCGAGTTGAGCAAACGGGCTGATGAGCAGTGGCATGGGCAGGCAAACTCTGGGCAATCGAACGTATGACACGCGAGCCCGACCGGGCGGGCTTCGCTAAAGCGGGTGATTCTACGTACTTTTTGCCCTTTGGTACCTGCCGCGTTGCCGTGGATCGCTTAGGTGGTTCAGAACATTCCGTGCAGAGCGGCCTGCACGACCGCCGCGGTCTTGTTGCAGACTCCCATTTTCTGGATCGCGCTGGCGATGT
>JARDZH010000310.1 GCA_029240955.1 Pseudomonas sp.
CTGCGAAGGCTACGGCATGACCGAGACCAGCCCGGTGGCATCGGTGAATCCGAGTCAGGCGGTGCAGATGGGCACCATCGGGATTCCGGTGCCGTCGACTTTGTGCAAAGTCATCAACGACGCGGGCGAAGAGTTGCCGTTCGGGGAAGTGGGCGAACTGTGCATCAAAGGGCCGCAGGTCATGAAGGGCTACTGGGAGCGTCAGGACGCCACCGATGAAATTCTCGACGCCGACGGTTGGCTCAAGACCGGCGACATCGCGATCATTCAGCCCGATGGCTACATGAAGATTGTCGACCGCAAGAAGGACATGATCCTGATTTCCGGTTTCAACGTGTACCCCAACGAACTGGAAGACGTGCTGGCAACGCTGCCGGGTGTGCTGCAGTGCGCGGCCATCGGCGTGCCGGATGATAAGTCGGGCGAGGCGATCAAAATATTCGTGGTGCCCAAGCCCGGCGTGACGTTGAGCAAGGAGCAGGTCATGGAGCACATGCGCGCCAACCTGACCGGCTACAAAGTCCCGCGCAGCGTCGAATTCCGCGATTCGCTGCCGACCACCAATGTCGGCAAGATCCTGCGCCGCGAATTGCGGGATCAGGAATTGAAGAAGCGCGCATAACGGTCGGCACCGTCCGTAGGAGCGCGCTTGCCCGCGACGGGTGTGCCGGACCACAGAGATGCTGTGCCGGTACTGCCCTGTCGCGAGCTGCGCTCCCTCCCACAATATGCAGCGTGAAACCGTCATTGCGGTCAGACAGCACTTTCTGTGGGAGGGAGCGAAGCTCGCGACGGATACGACGCGGTTATTCAGACAAAATGCGTCATCGTTAGTCGCGGGTAAACGCGCCGGGCGGCGTTCCGCTCCTACAGGCCTGTGTAGAAGCGCGATTGCCCGCAATCTGCGACAATCGGCGCCTGCCATTCAAAAAGACTTTGCGCGCCTGATGACCGACGAATCGCCATCCATCGAACACCTCCTGAAGAACCTCGACCAAGCGATGATTGGCGACCGGCACCGGCTGCGTCGTCAGTTGCACGAGCTGCGCAAGAAGCCTGACGAGGCGAAGCTGGCGCAGTGGGTGGCGCGGGTTCAGGCGTCGTGCGCGCAGGTCGCGTCCCGGCGAGACAGCGTGCCGACCGTGCGTTACGACGACAACCTGCCCATCGCCGCCAAGCGCGACGAGATCAAGGAAGCACTTCTCAAGCACCAAGTGCTGGTCATCGCCGGCGAAACCGGCTCGGGTAAAACCACCCAGCTGCCCAAGATCTGCCTGGAAATCGGTCGCGGCCAGCACGGCTTGATCGGCCACACCCAGCCACGCCGGATCGCTGCGCGCAGTGTCGCCAGCCGGGTCGCGGAAGAACTGGGCACGCCCTTGGGCGGGCTGGTCGGTTATCAGGTGCGCTTCGAAGACCAGAGCGACAGCAACACGCTCATCAAGCTGATGACGGACGGCATTCTGCTCGCCGAAACCCAGCACGATCGCTTTCTCGAACGTTACGACACCATCATCGTCGACGAAGCGCACGAACGCAGCCTGAACATCGATTTCCTGCTCGGCTACCTGAAAACCCTGCTGCCGCGTCGCCCGGACCTGAAGGTCATCATTACCTCGGCGACCATCGACCTGCAGCGCTTTTCCGAGCATTTCAACGATGCGCCGATCATCGAAGTGTCGGGCCGTACCTTCCCGGTGGACACCTGGTATCGACCGCTGACCAGCGAGCAGGACGAAGACGGCAACAGCGTCGAAGAAGACCTGACCGTGGATCAGGCCATTCTCGCCACGCTCGACGAGCTGGCCGACCTGGAGCGCCGCGAGCGCAAGACGCCGGGCGATGTGCTGGTGTTTCTGCCAGGCGAACGGGAAATCCGCGACGCCGCCGAAGTGCTGCGCAAGGCTCAGCTCAAGCACACTGAGATCCTGCCACTGTACGCACGGCTCACGCCGGCCGAACAGCAGCGGATTTTTCAGTCTCATCCGGGCCGGCGCGTCGTTCTGGCCACCAACGTCGCGGAAACATCGCTCACCGTGCCGGGCATCCGTTACGTGATCGACAGCGGCACCGCGCGCATCAGCCGTTACAGCTACCGCGCCAAGGTCCAGCGTTTGCCGATCGAAGCCATTTCCCAGGCCAGCGCCAATCAGCGTAAAGGCCGTTGCGGCCGGGTCGAGCCGGGGCTTTGCGTGCGCTTGTACAGCGAGGAGGATTTCCTCAGCCGACCTGAATTCACCGATCCCGAAATCCTGCGCACTAACCTTGCCGCGGTGATCCTGCAGATGTTGCATCTGCGTCTGGGCGAGATCACCGATTTCCCGTTCATCGAGCCGCCGGATGGCAAGGCGATCAGCGACGGTTTCAACCTGCTCCAGGAGCTGTCGGCGGTCAATCGCGAAAACCAGCTCACGCCGTTGGGCCGTCAGCTGGCGCGCCTGCCGGTCGACCCGCGGATGGGCCGCATGCTGCTGGAAGCCGCCAAGCAGGGCAGCCTTCAGGAAGTGCTGATCGTTGCCAGCGCCATGTCCGTACAGGACGTGCGCGAGCGCCCGCCCGAGCGTCAGCAGGCCGCTGATCAGGCGCATGCCCAGTGGAAAGATGCCGACTCCGATTTCGCCGGACTGGTCAATCTGTGGCGTGGCTTTGAAGAGCAGCGCCAGGCGCTGACCGCTAGCCCGCTGCGCAACTGGTGCCGCCGCAACTTCCTCAATTACCTGCGGCTGCGTGAGTGGCGCGATTCTCACCGGCAACTGAGCCTGATCTGCCGCGATCTGCAACTGGCCGTGAACAAGGAACCGGCTGACTACCCGAAATTTCACAAAGCGATCCTGTCCGGCCTGCTCAGCCAGATCGGCCAGAAAACCGACGAGGGCGATTACCTGGGCGCGCGGCAGCGACGCTTCTGGATTCATCCGTCTTCGGGGCTGGGCAAGAAACGCCCGCAATGGCTGATGACGGCCGAACTGGTCGAAACCACCAAGCTGTATGCGCGCATGGTGGCCAAGATCGATTCGGACTGGATCGAGCCGCTGGCCGGCCATTTGATCAAGAAGAACCACTTCGAACCCCACTGGGAAAAGAAGCGCGGTCAGGTCGTGGCCTTCGAGCAGATCACCTTGTTCGGCCTGATCGTGGTCGGTCGCCGGCCGGTGCATTTCGGCCCGATCGACCCTGTGGTGTCGCGCGAGCTGTTCATCCGTGAAGGCCTGGTGCGTGGCGATATTCTGTCCCGCGCCAAATGCCTGAGCGCTAATACGCGTTTGCTGGAAGAGCTGGACGAGCTGGAAGCCAAGGCGCGCCGCCGCGACATTCTGGCCGACGAAGACACGCTCTATGGTTTCTACGAGGCAGGCGTTCCGGCGCACATCTATCAGACGGCCACTTTCGACAGCTGGTACAAGACCGAAAGCCAGAAGAACCCGCAGCTGCTGATCATGCGCGCAGAAGACGTGCTCGCGCGTGAAGCCAGCGAAGTCACTGCTGCGCAGTATCCCGACACCTTGCGCCTGGGCGAGCTCAGCCTGGCGCTGAGTTATCACTTTGAGCCGAATCATCCACGCGACGGCGTGACGCTGCGAGTGCCCGCACCGCTGATGCTGTCGCTGCCCGCCGAACGCCTGGAGTGGCTGGTGCCGGGGCTGCTGGAAGCCAAGTGCGTCGCACTGGTGCGCAACCTGCCCAAGGCCATTCGCAAGAACTTCGTGCCCGTGCCCGATTTTGTCCGTGCTGCCTTGCAGCGCATGACCTTCGGCGAGGGCTCGCTGCCGCAGGCGCTGGGCCGCGAGCTGCTGCGCATGACCGGTGCGCGGGTCAGCGACGAAGCCTGGGCCGAGGCCGAACAGCAGGTCGAAAATCATCTGCGGATGAACCTGGAAATCGTCGACGCCAACGGCAAGTTCCTCGGTGAAGGCCGGGATCTGGACGAACTGACCGCGCGGTTCGCCGAAGCCGGTCAGGCTGCACTGGCCGTTCCGCAAACCGCCAAGAGCCAGCAGCCGGTGGAAGCCAAGGGCTTTGCGCCGGTCGCGCAACAGACCCAGCAAAAGATCGCCGGGCTTTCCATGACCGTCTACCCGGCTTTGGTGGAAGAGGGCGGCGTGGTCAAGGAAGGCCGCTTCTCGACCGAGGCGGAGGCCCAGTACCAGCACCGCCGCGCCTTGCAGCGTCTGTTGCTGCAACAGTTGGCCGAGCCGGCCAAGTTTTTGCGCAACAAGCTGCCGGGTCAGACCGAGCTGGCGTTGCTGTATCGCGAACTCGGACGCATCGACGCGCTGGTCGAGGACATCTTGCTGGCGAGCCTGG
>JARDZH010000311.1 GCA_029240955.1 Pseudomonas sp.
GATTCAGAGGAGCTTTTGAATGCTTTGAGGTCAACACTCAGCTGGACCAGTGCCTGGGTATAACTGCTGCCCTGCGAGGTGCACACCGGTTGCCCTTTCAGGTCGCCCCAGCTGCGAACAGTGCTGTCAGCCGCCACCACCGCCGACCCGCCCACGGTGTAGAACGGGGTCGGCACATGGCCCAGTTGCTTGTCTCGCTCGGCCGTCCATTCCATGTTGGCGATCAACAGATCGACCTTGCCCTGCTGCAGAAACTGAACCCGGTTGGCCGGCAGTACCGACACCAGTTCGACGCTTACACCGAGCTGGCGGGCAATGTCGTTGGCCATGTCCACATTCAGGCCGACCGGTTTCTGCGTTGCCGGATCGAGAGCGCCGAACGGGCCACCGGAGAGCATCACGCCCACGACCAGCCGCTTGCGTTCCTGGACCTTGTCCAGCGTCGCGTCTGCTTGCGCTGCGGCAGTCATACCGAGCGTTGAGACGGCGAGCGAAGCGACCAGTGCTTTGCGGCAAAACTCCAGATATGGCGACATCGGCAACTCCCCTTTTGTAGACCGGAAAACCCGGCTTAATGGAGGGGCATGCTAGGGACTGATCGTCCCGGACGGAAATTCAAATATCTAATATTGTTATAACTTAAAACACACCTCGACCGATCCATCCGCATAAAACCCAGCAATCAGGCGACTCCCTTAGGGACTCGACCTGACCTTGCGGCGAAAACCATAATGATTTCTAATGGGTTTGCATCAATTATTGATAGGCGGAGCCTGCCCCCATGACCCAGTCCACCCTTGACCTGGAGCTGTTAAGGACATTCGTTGCCGTGGCTGATCAGGGCAGTTTCGGCGCGGCTGGGGAATCTCTGGGACGCACTCAGTCTTCGGTCACTCAGCACATGCAGCGCCTGGAACAGCAAGTGGGCGTGACCCTGCTGCACAAGCAGGGGCGGCAGAAAGCGCTGACCAGCGCCGGGCGCGAATTGTTGCGGCACGCGCGCCAGATGCTCGCGCTGAACGACGACGTGCTGGACCGCCTGCGCGACAACAGCCTGAGCGGCATGCTCCGCATCGGTTCGCCTCATGACATTGCGGACACGATCCTGCCGCCGATCCTCAGCCACATCGCCCGTTCCGCCCCGAATCTGCGTCTTGAGATCGACGTCGGTCGCAGCCCGTTCCTCATGGAGGACCTGCACCGCGGCAAGGTCGACATGATCATCTCCACACGTACCGACCCGACGCTTCAGGGCTTCGCGCTTCGTACATCTCCCGTCTGGTGGATCTGTTCCGCGCAATACCAGCACGACCCTTCACAACCGCTGCCGTTGGTGCTGGTAGACGAGCCGAGTATTTACCGCCGCATCGCCCTGCAAGCGCTTGAAGCGCACAACATCGCCTGGCGCCAGGCTTACCTGGCGTCCAACCTGATCGGGATCAAGGCTGCAGTTCGCGCAGGACTGGGAGTGACCGCGCGGAGCATGGAGCTGGTCGGCCCCGACATGCGTGTGCTGGGCGAAAGCGATGGCTTGCCACGTTTGCCGGATGTGACCTATTACCTGTGGATTCGCCCAAACACGCTCAACCCTCTGATCCAGAGAGCGTACGAGCTGGTTCGGGCAAGTCAGGGGCTTCAGGGATAGTCCGGGCAACCTGGCCGAGTGAGTCGGCTTGCGAGATAGCCCGCAGACAAACGCCGAGGGCTCACCTGGCCCGGGAAGCGCTGACGGCCTTGCGCAACAGCCGGGACAACTCTTCAATCGAGTAGGGTTTGTGCAGCAGCTCGAATTCCCCCGTACCGTTCTGCGCCAGCACATGGCTGTAGCCGGAGGTCAGCAGGATGGGCAGATCCGGGTGCGCTTCCCGTACCTGGCAGGCCAGATCGATCCCGCTCATCCCAGGCATGACCACATCCGAGAACACGACGTCGAACCGGCCAGCGTCTTTCGCCAGCTCAGCAAGAGCGCCCTCCGCATGGCTGGCGAACACGGGCGCATAGCCAAGATCCGTCAGCGACTGGACAGTGAAGCTGCCGATCTCGGCATTGTCTTCAACCACGAGCACGCACAGTCCATGGCCTTCAGCAGAGGACTCCGGCTTCTTGTCCACTGTCGGCTGAGCGGGATAGTCCGCTCGCGGCAAGTAGAGGGTGAACGTGCTGCCTCTCCCGACCGCGCTGTCGACGGTGACTTCGCCACCGGACTGTTTGGCGAACCCGAACACCTGAGACAGTCCGAGCCCGGTGCCCTGCCCCACGCGCTTGGTGGTAAAGAACGGCTCGAAGATGTGCTCGAGATGCTCCTCGGGGATGCCACTTCCCGTATCGCTGATCGAGACTGCGACGAAGGATTGGGCCTCGGACATGTCGCCTGACACTCCGCGCGTCCGGTCAGCCGTCGTGACGCGGATTGTGAGCTTGCCTCGTCCATCCATTGCGTCCCGGGCATTGACGGCCATGTTCACCAGCGCGGTGTCGAACTGGCTCGAATCTGCTTTTATGAAACAAGGCTCCTCGGGCAGATCCGTCACGACCTCAATCATCGAGCCGGTCAACGCTTCAATCATTCCTGACATCAAGCGCACGCTGTCGCAGGCGGCGAACACCTCGGGTTTCAACGCTTGCCTTCTGGCAAACGCCAGCAGCTGCGACGTCACCTTGGCGGCCCGGTCAACTGTGTCAGAGATCGCCCTGATGTAATTCGAGCGCCGCGCTTCCGGAAGATTGGGACGCTTGAGCATGTCGGCAGAAGACTTGATGACCGTCAGCAAATTGTTGAAATCATGCGCCACGCCACCTGTCAGCTTGCCGATGGCTTCCAGCTTCTGCGCCTGGTGCAGTGCCTCTTCAGCCTGTCTGAGCGCTTCGGCCTGCTCCCTCTCCAGCGTGATGTCTCGCCCGGTCGAGTAGGTAAACTCACCTGCCGGGGCCGCTACCCAGGATATCCAGCGCAGGCTGCCGTTTTTGTGTCGGTAGCGATTGACCAGACGCGGCAGGACTTCTTCGGATGCCACGGCGTAGGCATGGACGGTTTGCGCGTGATCATCCGCAACCACAAATTCAGTGACATGGTGGCCGAGAAGCTCTTCGGGCTGATAGCCCAGCAATGTCGTCCAGGCCGGGTTCACCCGCAGGAACCTGCCGGCAAAATCACTCACCAGCAGCAGATCCGGAGAAGTGTTCCAGAGCCGCTTCAACTCCTGGGTACGCTGCTGGACCTCGTACTCCAGCGTCTCGTTGAGGTCGCGCAAGGCGTTCTCGGCTTGCGTTTGTGCACGCCTGGCGAGCACCTGATCGGTGATCTCCACGCACGCGCAAAAGAAACCACCGGGCTGCCCATGCCCGCCCTGCACCGGCGTATACGAAAAAGTGAAGTGGGTCTCTTCAGCAAACCCTTTGCGATGCATGATCAGTTTGATGTCATCCATCGTGACAGCGTTGCCGTGGTAAGCGGCTTCGACAATCGGAATCAAGTCGGCGCGAATTTCGCTCCACACGTCGAGAAAGGGCTGGCCGAGCGCCGCAGGATGTTTGGAGGCCAGGATATGCGCGTACGCATCGTTGTAGAGCAAGCTGCGCTCGGGGCCCCACACCACGAACATTGGCTGGCTGGAGCCCAGCATGACTTCAATGAGTGTGGCCAACGCCTGCGGCCATGCACTGGCAGGCCCCAGGGATGTGGCAGCCCAGTCCATATCGCGAATGCGGTCTCCCATTTCACCGGCAATCCTCGCCCCCAGGGCATCGGTGGCCGCGAAAGCATCGGGCATGGGTTTGGCAGAGGATTCAGCAGGTTCACTCATAGACCTAAGCTCAGCTACGAAAATGTTTCGACGAAGTGAATTCGATCGTTTCCCGTGTTCATGACACGCCGTTACGGTGGGACATCACCGTCTCGTGTTTGATCCGCATGTCTCGCTGACTGGCTTTCGCAGGTTGCCATGCTTGTCGGCCGTTAAGGAATTCTGGCGCAGAGCGGTGCCGCGTCTTCGCCGTCACTGAGCATTGAATCGGGTCAGGCGCAGGTCCTGACCCCAGATCATGATGCGTTGACAGACCGCCAGCATTCCCGAAATGACTGAAGCAGCGGAAAACTCGGCGGCACATCAGAGGATGGAAGGAATTAGACCCGAAATTTACCGGTCATGACTTTCAACTGAATCGCCAGTCGGGACAGATCGTCACTCGCGAGGCTGGTCTGCTCCGCGCCTCTGGACGTCTGCTGCGACAGATCGCGGATGCGCACCAGGTTCCGGTCCACTTCACGTGCAACCTGTGCCTGTTGCTCGGCGGCTGCCGCTAT
>JARDZH010000312.1 GCA_029240955.1 Pseudomonas sp.
ATCGCGGATGTAATCAATCATGCGGTACTGCTCCGTGAGTCGGCGGTCAACTGCGCGCCGACTGCTTCAATAGTGAGGTCACGCGCCCGCAGCACACCGAAACCGGCCTGTGCTGCGTCGCGAAAATAAAGGTTATAACGGCCAGGCGAGGTCGCCAGCAGGGTCACCGGCGCGACATGAGCCGCAGCGCAGGAGCGCTGGCAGCCCGTCAGGTGCACGGACTGGCCGGCAGGCAGCTGCGAGGCCAGTTGTCTGGCGTCGGACTTGGTGTCGGCCAGGCCTTTCGCACAGCTGGCGCTGCCGGTGCAGGCAGTGATCCGCGCCAAGGGTTGTTCAACACTGATCAGCAACCCGGCCTGCCCAAGTGCGGCCAGTAATCGAGGCGCTCGTTCAACCGGCACGTTGGGCAGCAGCACGCTTTGCCAAGGCGTGAGACGCAAGGTGCCGTCGCCCAGATCCGCCGCAAGTTGCGCAACGCGGGTGAGCATCGCATCGTCAAGACGCCCCAACGGCGCTGCGGCACCGACTGCAACTACTCCGGTTGCGGCCTGGGGGTAAATCCCGAGATGACGCCCGCTGCCTTCACTGGACGGCCGCCGCCAGGCGGTTACTTTTTGATCAGCACGCAGATCGGTATCCAGCCGCTTGGCAAGCTCGCGCAGCAACTCGTCCGAGGACAACTCGGCCAGCACATGCCGCATGCGGCTCTGGTCCGGTCGCGCCAGATCCAGAAACAGCTCCAGCAGCGTCACAACCAAAGCATGACCTTGAGCAAGCGGCACCGCAGCGAGAGGCCGGTCATTCGCCGGACAACCTGCCAACCCGAACGCCAGCCAGGTTGTGCCTTCCAGATCCAGCGCCGAAAGCCAGATGTCATGGGGATGTTCCAGCATCACCAACGCCTCGCCGGCATCCAGCGAAACGGCGAACTTGGCCGACAGCTCGTGAAAACGCGGATGGCTCTCCAGCGTATCCAGAATCTGCGCCGCCAGAGGGCGTGCATCGAACAGCATGTCCGGGTCCAGCCCGGCGGACGGGCTGAGCAGCAGGTTGCGAACGTCATCGCTGTCCGGGTTGGCCGGGCCAAGGCCGGCATCCATCAGCATACGGATCAACCCGTCGTGATCGTTACCGATGCCGCGAATCTGCAGATTCGAGCGGTTGGTCGCCTCGATCACGCCCTGTGCATAAGTGCGCGCCGCATTCGCCACCGCCATTGCTTGAGCAGAGCTGATCACCCCGCCCGCCAGTTTGATCCGACAGATGCCGCCGTCCAGCGCCGGGACGATACGCAGCAACCCCGGACAGGCCGAGGGACGTGACGTTACGAAGGATGGGCGAGCGGACTTCTGCTCGTTCAAAGGATCACCGGTGTGAGCGTTCTGTGGCCTGGCTGGAATTTCAATGGGCGCTTGTGCCTCTTGGGCGCGGTATTATGCCTGCTTTGTCCACAGGCATGAAAAGACGCTCTGTCGGAAGTTCGCATCGAGGTAACTGCATGGCGCCGTGGCTGACAGTCGTGGGAATCGGGGAAGACGGCTACAAAGGCCTGGGCAGAAACGCCCGGCATGCGCTGTTGCATGCGGATCAGGTGTTTGGCGGCCCTCGCCAGCTTGCCCTGCTTCCACCCTGCGTCCGTGCCGAACGGCGGGCATGGCCGAGTCCTTTTTCGCTGAACCCTGTGCTGGAGCAACGCGGCGCTGAGGTCTGCGTGCTGGCGAGCGGCGACCCCATGCTGTTCGGCGTCGGCGCCAGTCTGGCCAGAGTTGTGGCCTGCGAAGAAATGCGCGTGATTCCCGCCCCGTCGTCCTGCTCGCTCGCTGCGGCGCGGTTGGGCTGGGCGCTGCAGGACGTGACTGTCGTCTCCGTAGTGGCGCGTCCACTGGCCGCGCTCAACGCTCACATTCACCATGGCATGCGCGTGCTGGTGCTGAGCAACGACGGCAGCAGCCCGGCCGCAATCGCCAGCCTGCTAAGGGAGCGCGGCTACGGCGCGAGCCGGATGAGCGTGTTCGAACATCTGGGCGGCGAAACCGAGCGGCGTCTGGACGGCGTGGCGGGTGAATGGGGCAGCCCGGAAGTCGCGGCGCTGAATCTGGTCGCCATCGACTGCCGCGCCGACGCATCCGCGCTTCGCCTCACCACGCTGGCCGGGTTGCCTGACCACGCCTTCGAGCATGACGGCCAGCTCACCAAGCGGGACGTTCGCGCTATTACGCTGGCGCGGCTGGCGCCCTTGCCCGGCCAGCTGTTGTGGGATGTCGGCGCGGGCTGCGGCTCCATCGGCATCGAGTGGATGCGCGCTCACCCGACCTGCCGCACGCTGGCCATCGAGGCCGACGACGGACGCCAGCAACTGATCGAATTCAACCGCGATGCGCTTGGCGTGCCGGGCCTGCAACTGGTCCGTGGCAGCGCGCCGGAAGCCCTGCACGGGCTGGAACGTCCCGATGCCGTCTTCATTGGCGGCGGCGTGACGCGTCCCGGCGTGCTCGAAAGCTGCTGGGAGCAACTGCGCTCCGGAGGGCGATTGGTGGCCAACGCCGTGACGCTGCAAAGCGAGGCTGCTTTGATGGCCTGGCGCGACCGCCACGGCGGCGAGTTGACTCGCATTCAGATTGCGCACGCCAAGCCGTTGGGAGAGTTCGACACTTGGCGTCAGGCGTTGCCGATCACCTTGCTGGATGTGGTCAAACCCTGATGCGCGAAGAAACCGCCGAGCAACCCGCCCCGCTGCGCAGCGGCCTGACGACCGGCAGCTGCGCCACCGCCACCAGCCTTGCGGCGGCCCGTTTACTGCTGGGCGGGCAAGCCTGCGACGCCGTGCAGATCACCCTGCCCAAGGGCAAGCAGGTGCAGATGCGTCTGGAGTTCTGCCGGCTTGTGGATAACTGCGCCGAGGCAGGGACGATCAAGGATGGCGGCGACGATCCGGACGTCACTCATGGCGCCGTGGTGTTCGCGCGGGTCGGGCGGGTCGACGCGCCTGGCGTGAGATTCATGGCCGGGCCAGGCGTCGGCACCGTGACGCGACCGGGGCTGGTGCTGGGCGTCGGCGAGCCGGCCATCAATCCGGTCCCGCGCCGGATGATCAGTGAACACCTGCAGGCGTTGGCCGAAGAACTCGGGTATCGCGGCGGCTTCGAAGTGACCATCGGCGTCGAGGGCGGCGAAGCCCTGGCTCTGAAAACCATGAATCCGCGTTTGGGCATTCTCGGCGGGCTGTCGATTCTGGGCACCAGCGGTATCGTCCGGCCGTTCTCCTGCGCGGCTTATATCGCGTCGATTCACCAGGGCATCGACGTCGCCACCACCAACGGCTACATGCACATCGCCGCCTGCACTGGTAATGCCAGCGAGGACACTATGCGCCGGGTCTACCAGATTCCGGATATCGCCCTGATCGAAATGGGCGACTTTGTCGGCGCGGTGCTCAAGCATCTGCGCAAGGTGCCTGTGGACAAACTCAGCCTGTGCGGCGGCTTCGGCAAGATCAGCAAACTGGCGGCCGGGCATATGGACTTGCACAGCCGTCACTCCAGCATCGACCTGCCGCAACTGGCGCGCTGGGCCGCAGCGGTCGGCGCGGATGAAACCCTGCAGCAGCAGATTCTGGAAGCCAATACCAGCCAGCAGGCACTGGCCTTGAGCGCAGCGGCCGGTGTGCCGTTGGGCGATGCGGTTTGTCAGCATGCACTCGTATTCGCTCGCAGCGTGGTGCCTGCCCAAGTGCAAGTAGAAGTCTTTGCGATCGACCGCCAAGGTGGCATCGTCGGGCAGGCGGGGGTGACATCGTGAAACGCATTCTGCTGTTGGGCGGCGTGACCGAAGCGCTGGCCATCGCTCGTACGCTAGGGCCGCAACATATCTACAGCCTCGCGGGCGTCGGCCGCATACCTGACGACTTGACGTGTCAGCTCAAGGTCGGTGGATACGGCGGCGCGGAGGGCATGGCGCGTTACATTCAGCACGAAGGCGTCGACCTGCTGATCGACGCCACTCACCCCTACGCGGCGCAGATCAGCCGCAATGCCGCGCAGGCGGCGGCCTTGGCAGGCATCGAATGCTGGGCCTTGCGTCGCCCGGCCTGGGTGCCGAGCGCAGCCGACGATTGGCGCGAGGTCGCCGACTGGGACGAACTGGTCACGGCACTCGCCCCGTTCCAGCGCCCCCTGTTCACCCTGGGCCGCGAACCCTTGCAGCACCTGCACGACATTCCCGAACACCAGTTCTGGACCCTGCGCGCACTGGACGTTTACCCCGGCAACGAGCGCTGCGAAGTGATCGG
>JARDZH010000313.1 GCA_029240955.1 Pseudomonas sp.
TGCGTGCCTTCCTCGGCCAGTTTGCGGCGCAGCGTCCAGCTCGGCAGTTTGAGCCGGGCCGCTACTTCTTCCAGATCCGGTTCCCGACCCCCGCTCAATAACGGCCCCAGCAGCCGAATGATGCGTTCGCGCAGGCTGCGGGTGCGTGTCAGTTGAGCCAGTTCCTGCTCACACAGCTGCAGCAGATGTTTCCAGGTGCTGGGACAGTGATCGGGATTACGCAGCGCCAAGGTCGTCTTATCCAGTCGCAGCTGATTAGTGCTCGCTGCGAAAAAAGGCGGTTGCTCGCTGAGAAAGCCATAGTCGGCCGCATAGGCCGGCGCTTCGAATTCGATCTCGGCTCGCTGCGCTTTCAGCGGGCTGCGAACCAGTTGGCCGAGTTGCACGACCCAGCCCGATAGAATCGAGTCCACCACGAAGCGGTTGTAGGCGTTATAGGGACTGATGGAATAGAACCGCAGCCAGGCGCCGTCTGCGTCCTCGTGAAAGCTCGACTGTCCTCGGTAGTTCGAACCGTACAAGGGCTCGAAACGGGTCAGCACCCGCGCCGCCTCGCGCACGTTCGGCGCCTGTGCGGCGGTAACGCCGGCCAGCCCCGCCTGAGCCAGACGGCCCAGCCGCCCCATGCGCAGCCCGAGCCCCGGTTGCCCGGTCAGTTGAATCGCCGCATGGCCGAGGCGCATGTAGCGTGGAATCGACAGGCGCGCGCCGGCCTCGCTCAAGCGCGCCGGGTCCAGGCCGTACTGGGCCAAAAGCGGCTCGGGGTCCTGATCGAAGCTGCGGACTGCGTCGGCCAGGTTCTGCACGAAACCCACCGACAGGTCACCAAGCCGCATGCTGGGACGGATCATGATCAGAGCCAGACGTTGATCAGGCGCGCGCCGCTGGCTGCGGCCTGCTGTGTGTTCGGCTGAACGATCTGCCCGGCCAGACTGGCGAAGCTTTCGCCGGAGCTGCCCTGATTCCAGAACTGCCCGCGCATGAACACGCTGACGCCGGCGCGAGCGGTGCTCTGCGGCGCGCGGCTGGTGAGGGTAAACCGGTGCCAGGCTTGTTGTTCGCTGAAGAGGCTGCCTTGCAGGTCGATGTTCGCGCGCACGCTCCGGTCCCGGTGTCCGCGCCAGGTGCTGGACCAGCCGGTGGTGCCGTTGACGAAGGCCGGCACGGCAATCAATTCGGCGCCGCTTTCGTTCAGACGCGCATAGCTGCGTGGATACCAGCTGTCGCTGCCGATCAACACGGCGAGCCGCCCGGCCGGCGTGTCGATCACCTGCAGCGGCGCGTCGCTGGCAGCACTGACATAGCGGCGTCGATGATGGCTGGGGTAGATCTGGCGCTGCGGTTGGGCCAGAGGTTGGCCGTCGCGGCCAAAGGTCAGGCTGACGTTGTACAGCGCGCCTTTTCCGGGGCGCAGCTGGCCGTTTTCGACATCCGGGTCGGGCAACACGATCGAACCTGCGACCAGCGTGACGCCAAACTCTCGTGCCAGACCGCCGAACAGCTGCTGATAATCCTCGGCCATGGAGTGCGCTTTCATGCGCATGCGGGCGTCGTCCAGCCGGTTGTCGCCTTCAGTGACCAGCAGGGCAGCGGCGAATTTGAGCGGGTTGCTCCACGCCAGCCAGTCCATGGCCTCGTTCTGGGTCTCGGCGCTGTAGAACTGATTCTTCTCGTCCGTCGCAAACAGCCAGGTGCCGATGTGTTCCGGCAGCACGACGATGGTTTTCGGGGTGATCAGGCCTTCACCGCGCGCCTGGTCCAGATAGGCGGCCAGCTTGCGATGCAAGCGGCCCAGATCCTGATAATCGGTGGGAAACAGCTGCGGCTCGATCCCGAGCAGATTGCCCCGATCGCCCGGTTGTCCGGCATTGATCACCACGTGCGCGCGCAGGTCGGACAAGTAATGACCCTTCGGACGTTGCCCGGTCCACAGACCGTAGGCAGTCAGCGCAGCGAGGCTGGTCAGGATCAGACAGGCCAGCAGGATTCTACGCATACAGACGCAGGCGTTCAGGTGGTCGGGCGTGCGTCGATGTCTGTTTCAGGGGCGCGCTGGAACGGCTACTCAAGGGTGTGTGCACCGGGGTCAAAACACGGGAAAGTGATGTTAACCGGATAGATGGGGCGAGTGGGAATCTCGTTGCGTGGACGCCTGCGAAAGTGGCGTCCGGACCATGGCCGGGTAAAGTCAGTCAGCCTTCCTCAATGAAGGGAAGGCTGGACGCTTGCGGAGGCAGAGGATCAGCTGCCGCGGTAAGTCGAGAAACCGTAAGGGCTGAGCAGCAGCGGGATATGGTAATGAGACACAGAGCCGTCGACATTGAATATCACCGGGACTTCCGGGAAGAAGCTGGCGGTGTCGTGTTTCTTGAACCAGTCGCCTGTCTTGAACGTCACGCGATAAGTACCTTTTTCCAGCGCTTTGCCCTCCGGATAAAGGCCCGTGATCCGGCCCTGCTCGTTGGTCACGCCTTGGTTCAGGGGCTGCCAGGTTGCACCGTTCTGTTTCTCCAGCGTGACGTTAAGGTCCGGCGAAGGCAGGCCGTCCTGAAGGTTGAGCACGTGCACACTCAGCGGATTGCCGGCTGCCATCGTGATGGAGCAAAGACCGCTCAATGCCACACCGGCAATGAAGGATTTCATCAGGTTCATCGTTCTACTCCTTATTTGAGGTCCGGCATTACGCGAGCAATGCCTTTGAGTGCACAGCTTTCATCACCCTCGGCGCCGCCTGCGCCCGCGACGCCGATGGCGCCAAACACCTGATCACCTGTCTTCAACGGGACGCCGCCGCCCAGCAGAAGCAGTTCGCCCACGGTATTGAGGTTTGCGGCCGACGGCGTACTGCGTGCACGCTCGGCCAACAGACCGGTCGCGGTTTTGGTCGACAGCGCGGTGAAGGCTTTGCGCTGTGCAGCGAGCGTGTTGTGGGGCCCCACATTGTCATCGCGCTGCACGGCGACCAGATTTCCGCCACGGTCGACCACCGCGGCAACGGCGCTCTTGCCCTCGGCATTGCACGCGGCAAGGGTGGCATCGAGCAGCGCGTTGGCCAGCGAGAGCGTGACGTCAGGTCGCTGGGCAACAGTCTGCGGGCCGGCCCAGACTGAACAGGCGGTCAGGGTGATAAGTGAAAACGCGACGGTGCGGATCAACGTGGGCTCCTTTAGTTTCAGGCTCGGCTGAGCCAGCCGGGGCCATGTTGCGCAATCGCTCCGCACAAACCGATTGCCGCTGGATTACGTTTTTGTAATGGGACGCAGCGCACGATCCGCTTAAGCTGCGCGCCTGCAGTGGAGAACAGCATGCGCATCCTGGTGGTTGAAGACGAAGCAAAGACGGCGGATTACCTGCGCAAGGGCCTCGGGGAATCCGGCTATCTGGTCGAGGTGGCCGCCAACGGCCTTGATGGACTGCATCTGGTGCAGGAAGGCGAGTTCGACCTGATCATTCTGGATGTCATGCTGCCCGGCCTCGATGGCTGGCAGCTGCTGCAGGTCATTCGGCGCAAGTCGCAGACGCCGGTTCTGTTTCTGACCGCACGCGACGCCGTGGAAGACCGGGTCAAAGGGCTTGAGCTGGGCGCCGACGACTATCTGGTGAAACCCTTTTCCTGGGCGGAACTGCTGGCCCGGGTTCGCACGCTGCTGCGTCGAGGTCCGCCTCGTGAAGTCGAACAGTTTCAGATTGCCGACCTTCATCTGGACCTCCTCAAGCGCAAGGTCACGCGCAGCGGCGAGCGCTTGAGCCTGACCAACAAAGAGTTTGCGCTGTTGCACCTGCTGATCAGTCGTGAAGGCGAGGTCCTGTCGCGGGCGCTGATCGCGTCCCATGTCTGGAACATGAACTTCGACAGTGACACCAACGTGGTCGACGTCGCGATTCGACGCTTGCGCGCCAAGGTCGATGATCCGTATCCGATCAAGCTGATCCACACGGTCCGGGGTATGGGATACCGACTGGAAGTGCAGTCATGATCGGGTTGCCGCGCAACCTCAGCCTGCGTCTGGCGCTGATGTTCGCCCTGGCCAGCGTGCTGTTGTCCGGCGCGATAGGTTTTTTTCTCTATCAGTCACTGCAGCGCGAAGTCACCTGGCGCGACGATCAGGCGTTGCTGGGGCGGCTGGAACGGATGCAGGCGCTGATCCATGACAGTGAGAGCATTGAGGCGTTACAGGCCAGGCCGCAGCTCTACGAAAACATGCTGGGCAATCGCGATAACGTGCTGTGGATGGTCGACGCCGCCGGTCGGTTGTTGATCGACGTCAACCCGCTGTCGATGCC
>JARDZH010000314.1 GCA_029240955.1 Pseudomonas sp.
ACATCCAGGCCTTGGTACTGGCGGTCGATGCAGTAGTTGGCACCGACGCATTGTTTGATCTGGTCGATCTGGCCCATACGGATCTTGGCGATCAGATGCGGATCGGCAATGTGCGCACGGGTCATGCCGACCATGTCCACGTAGCCGCCTTCCAGAATGCGTGTGGCCTGGTTCGGGTCCTTGATGTTCTGCGCGTGCAGCACCGGTGCCTTGACCACTTCCTTGATGCCGGCCGCCAGATGTAGAAACGGCTCCGGTGGATAACTCATGTTGGGGATCACGTTGGCGAGCGTGTTGTGAGTGTCGCAGCCGGAACCCACGACGCCGATGAAGTCGATCATGCCGGTAGCGTCGTAGTACTTGGCGATCTCCTTCATGTCTTCATGGCTCAGGCCATCGGGGTGAAATTCATCGCCGCAGAGGCGCAGGCCGACACAGAAATCCGGGCCGACTTCCTTGCGCACCGCCTTGATCACTTCCAGCCCGAAACGCATGCGGTTCTCGAAGCTGCCGCCCCATTCATCCGTGCGCTTGTTGACCCGCGGGCTCCAGAACTGGTCGATCATGTGCTGGTGGACGGCGGACAGTTCCACGCCGTCCAGCCCGCCCGCCTTGGCGCGTGCTGCGGCGCTTGCGTAGTTGCCGATCACCCGCCAGATTTCCTCGGGCTCGATGGTCTTGCAGGTCGCACGGTGCACCGGCTCGCGGATGCCCGACGGCGACATCAGGGTCGGCCAGTGATCGCCGTCCCAGCGAGAGCGACGTCCCATGTGGGTAATCTGGATCATGATCTTGGCGCCATGCTTGTGCATGGCGTCCGCCAGATTCTGAAAGTGCGGAATGATCCGGTCGGTCGCCAGGTTGACCGACTTCCACCAGCCTTGCGGGCTGTCGATCGCCACGCTGGAAGAGCCGCCGCAGATTGCCAGGCCGATGCCGCCCTTGGCTTTCTCTTCGTAGTATTTGACGTAACGCTCGGTGGTCATGCCGCCATCGGTGGCGTACACCTCGGCGTGCGCGGTACTGAGCACGCGGTTACGTATCGTCAGCTTGCCGATCTGGATGGGCTGAAACATCGCCTCGAACGCCATAACCTGAACCTCGCCTTACGCTGGCTTGACGACAAACAGGCCGTCGTCGTGACCTTCTTCCGAACCGCTGTAGACCTGTTCGGCCACAGTACGAATCGAGCTGCCCCGTGCCGCGAGGATCTGATCCATCGCGCCGGCGAACCAGCCCGTGAACATGTAGTCCACCTTGCGGCCGACCTTGCCGTACACGTACACGAAGCAGGAGTGTTCGAGCTTCACACTGGCGGTGCCTTTATCCAGATCGATGTCCTGGATCTTGAACAGCCCCCAGCCGCGTTGCGACAGACGCTTCATGTAGTGCTCGAATACCGCGACGCCTTCCAGGCCGTGGCACTCGGCTTCCTTCTCGCACCAGTGCCAGGCGGATTTGTAGCCGGCCTTGTAGAGAATGTCGGCGTAGGCATCCGCGCCCAGTACTTCTTCGATGCCCATGTGGTTGTTGACGAAGAAATGGCGCGGCACGTACAGCATTGGCAACGCGTCGGACGTCCATACGCCGGTTTCGCTGTCGACTTCGATGGGCAGTTGCGGGGTGATCTTTGCCATGGGTCAAACTCCAGACATTCGGGGTCATGCCCACCGCTTGGGCGCGGTGGGAGTGTCGATTCGGTGAGGTGGATCCGGCGCGTTACTCCAGCCAGACGTCTTTCAGAACGTTGAGCCAGTTCTCGCCCATGATCTTGCGCACGACCCGTTCGGAATGGCCGCGCTTGAGGAGGGTTTCGGTGAGGTTCGGAAATTCGCCGACCGTACGGATACCCAACGGGTTGATGATCTTGCCGAAGTTGGTCAGCCGGCGGGCGTAGCCTTTATCGTGGGTCAGGTACTCGAAGAACTCCTGACCGTGGCCCTGCGTGAAGTCGGTGCCGATCCCGATGGCATCTTCGCCGACGATATTGAGGGTGTATTCAATGGCTTCGGCATAGTCGTCAATGGTCGAGTCGATGCCCTTGGCCAAAAATGGCGCAAACATGGTGACGCCGACAAACCCGCCGTGGTCAGCGATGAACTTGAGCTCCGCATCGGACTTGTTGCGCGGGTGTTCCTTGAGGCCGGACGGCAGACAGTGGGAATAGCAGACCGGCTTTTTCGATTCGAGGATGACTTCTTCGGAGGTCTTGGAGCCGACGTGCGACAGGTCGCACATGACACCGACCCGGTTCATCTCCGCGACGATTTCGCGACCGAACCCGGACAGCCCGCCGTCGCGTTCATAGCAGCCGGTGCCCACCAGATTCTGGGTGTTGTAGCACATCTGTACGATACCAACGCCGAGCTTCTTGAAGACCTCGACGTAACCGATCTGGTCTTCATAGGCATGCGCGTTCTGGAAGCCGAACAGGATGCCGGTCTTGCCCAGCTCCTTGGCTTTGCGGATGTCGGCAGTGGTATTCACCGGCATCACCAGGTCGGCGTTTTCGCGCATCAGTTTCATGCTGCTGCAGATGCTGTTGGTGGTGGCCTGAAAACCTTCCCAAACCGACACGGTGCAGTTGGCCATGGTCAGGCCGCCTTTGCGCATGTCTTCAAACAGCTCGCGGTTCCATTTGGCGATGATCAGCCCGTCAATAACGATGCTGTCGGCGTGCAATTCGGCTGGGCTCATCAGGCTGTCCCCTGTAATTTTTGCGCCGCATCGGCTGACGGCGCTAATGGGGCCAGCATATGCCGCCGTGTGCGGCGAGCCGGGTGCAAAAACGACAGGGGGCTTGCCGAAAGCGTCAAGTCGCGACATTGATCGGGGTCGCACGGCTGGCTTGTGTCGTATACCTGTTCATTACCGCGCGCTTGAGCCAGAATCCAGCGCATCAATGGAGCGGAGCGACTCGATGAAAGCGATTTTCCTGACCCTGGCGTTGATGGCGACGACCGTTACTGCCGTCCATGCGGCAGAAGACCCGGAAAGCACACCCTGCGACGGTGTCGACGGCGACAGCCAGACCCTTGAATGCTCTGTCTACAGCCGGCATACCGCGGAAGAGCTGCTCAAGGAAAACTTCCAGAATCTGCTGTCGCGAGTGCAGTCGCAGTTCGTCGCCAACAAGACTCAGTTCAACGACTTCACCAGCAAGCTCAAGACTGCCCAGCAAGCCTGGGAAAAACTGCGTGATGCCGATTGTGCGGTGGAAGTCTTTCCTTCTGCTGCGGGCAGTAAAGCCTTCACCATCAGTGAGAACGACTGCATCGCGCGCATGAGCGACGAACGCTCGGAGTATCTGGAGTCGATAGCGCAGGAATAGGCGTCGCGATGAGATACCCTGTGTTTCATCAATGAATCAGAAGTCTCAGGCGTTCTCATGATTATTTGCGGTGTAGAAATCAAAGGCAGCGAAGCCATCTTCGCTTTAGCGACTCGTAGCGGTAGCGGTGTTTCTCACGTGCCGCTGGCCACCCGCAAGCTGGCGCTGGCGGACGACGACGAAGCGGCGAACGTCAAAGCGTTCGCCACGCAGATCGCCAGTTTCCTGCGGGAGAACGGTATCAGCCATATCGCCGTCAAGAAGCGCAGCAAGAAAGGCGAATTCGCAGGCGGCCCGACCACCTTCAAGATCGAAGCGGTCCTGCAGTTGATATCCGATTGCGACGTAGTGCTCATCTCACCGCAAACCATCAATGCTCAGAACCGCAAACATGAGTTTGACCTGCCCGGCACGTTGAACAAGTACCAGCATGAAGCGTTCAAGACGGCGTGCGCGGGGTTGATGAAGGGGGTTTAATCTCGTAAGCGACGCGGGACAACCGGCAGACCGCGTAACGACCGTCGCGAGCTGGCGCTCCCTCCCACAACCAGCACGACCGCACGTCGCCAGTTCGAACGCTTCGCCAGCAAGCTGGCTCCTACAGTTCTGGTGAGCGCCACGAACCTGTGGGAGGGAGCGAAGCTCGCGACTCAGGCGACGCGGGACAACCGGCAGACCGCGTAACGGCCGTCGCGAGCTGACGCTCCCTCCCACAACGAGCACGACCGCACGTTGCCAGTTCGAACGCTTCGCCAGCAAGCTGGCTCCTACCGTTCTGGTGAGCGCCACGAACTGTGGGAGGGAGCGAAGCTCGCGACTCAGGCGACGCGGAGCAACCGGCAGACCGCGTAACGGCCGTCGCGGGCAAGCGCGCTCCTACAGCACAGGCACAAAAAAACCCGCATCGCTGCGGGTTTTTTCTTATGCGACCAACTTAGTTGATCTT
>JARDZH010000315.1 GCA_029240955.1 Pseudomonas sp.
GCGCGCGACCTGCATCGACAGCGTGCTGCCGCCGGACACTACCCGCGCGTCGCTGAGGTTCTGCCAGGTCGCCCGGGCCAGCGCCAGCGGGTTGACCCCCGGATGGCTGTAGAACCAGCGATCCTCGTAGGTGAGCAGTGCTTCAATGTAGAAAGGCGAAACCTGGCCGCTGCTGACCGGATAACGCCAAACACCGTTTGCATCCGCAAAGCGCCACAGCGGTGTGCCGTCTTCGGCCAGCACCACCCGCGCCAGATCATCCTCTGGCAGCGGCAACGGCCAGATACGGTCGGCAAGCCACAACAACGCGACGCTCGTCAAAATGGCGAGTATCGTCCACCGCGCCAGCTTGCACAGGCGCGATCTGGAACATGTCGACCAGAGTGCAATGACAGGTTTCAACACGGCAAGCCTTCACGGGCTACGGAACCAGTCACACTGGGCGGTAGCCAAAGCGAACAGATCATTTATCCATGACCCTGATTAAGGACGTACATATGCAGGTAGAAGGCTTTTTCGAATGGCTGGGACAGGCTATCGGGGCGGTGATCCGCTTCATCGTCGATGGCCTGGCGTGGTTGTTCAACGGTTTCACCCATGCGGGCGGAAATTTCGTCGAAGGCTTGTCGCGCACCTTGGGGATGGATACTTCGCTGATCAGCATCGTCGCACTGGTTATCGGCTTGCTGTTGCTTTACTCAGCGATCCGGGCGTTCATGCGAGCCTCGATCGTCATGGGGATTATCTGGTTAGCGTTGGGTTTGTGGATGCTGAGCTGGATTATTCACTAAGGCATCGAGCCACTGCGGCTCATGCCCCGGGCGACCGGGGCATGAGCTGACGATTCAGCTTCCCGTCATTTCCCTTTCACCACCATCTGCGCCGGGGCGTCGCCCAGAGCCTGCCAGTTCGGCCGGTACATCGACTCGACCTGCGGCGGTGGTACGCGATAGGTGCCAGGCGTCACGGCACGGGCCAGATACAACAGGTGAACCGAGCTGCCGCCGTCGATATCCAGCGCAGCGACGTAGCGATCACCCCGGTATTCCTGGTGCTTGATGCCCGCGTTTTCCATCGACTCACGAATGGTTTTCACGGCGTCGCTGGCGTCTTCCAGGCTGGCAGCGCTTTGCGCCAGGTTCTGGTTCTCAAGCTCAAGGCCCGCCGGCAGCAAGTCCACGACCAGTGCGTCCGGTACTCGCTGACGCGCAGCTACTTCCAGATGCACCAGCACCAATTGCCCGGTTTTCAGCGCACCCACGTTCAGCGGTGAGCCGGCCAGCGTCAGGTACTCACGGCGAATGCTCAGGTTCTCGCCACCCGCAGCAGGCGCTTGAGTCGGATAGCCGGAAAGCGTCAGCTGCTGATAAAGCGTTTCGCTGCTCTCGTTATGCACCGACAACGGGGCTGCCAACTGGGGATCTTCCAGCTTGAACCCGTTTTGCTTGTTGCTCAGTTCGAAGCTTTCGGTGCCGCTGTACAACCGGGCCGTCCAGTCCTTTTCAGGCTTGTTCAGCAGGTTGCGACCGGCCAGAAACAGCGAGTTGCTTTCCTGGGTCGACAGGTAACGACTGGCGGCGACCTCGTCGGCCAGTGCAAAGAGCCGGTCGTCACGCTTGTCGCGCGCCATGTCGTTCTCTTCCAGCAACGCCAGAATCAACGCGTGGTCACGCAGCGGGCTGCCGTAATCGGCCAGCCACTCGTCCTTGCGACCTGCGGCGAGGCCGGCGGTCATCGCCAGTTCGGAACGTGGCTTGTCGCCCATCTTTTCCAGCGCGATGGCCAGCTGCACCAGCGGCAGGCCGGAGCGGGCGTCGCTGCGCCGGTCGAAAAGGCTGCGCAGCGACGCCAAAGGCGCCTGCTGGCTGCGAGACAGTACCAAGCCCGCATAGGCCTGGACCGCAAAGCGGGTGTGCTCGGCGTTCTGGCTGTAGTTGACCTGAATCTGCCCGCTGTCCTGCAGATAGCGCAGCAGGCGTTCGTTGGCTTTCTTCAGCGCATCCGGTGGTACCGCGAAACCCTGATCGCGAGCACGGAGCAGGAAGTCGGTGACGTATGCCGTCAGCCAGTATTCCTCCTCGCCGTCTGCGTTCCACAGCCCGAAGCTGCCGTTGTAGCGCTGCATGCCCAGCAGTCGCTCGATACCGATTTCCACCTTGCGCTTGCGCTCGGCATCCGGCTCGCCGGTAATGCCCAGACGTTTGAGCGTTGCGGCGTCGGCGTACAGCGACGGGTACAGGCCACTGGCAGTCTGCTCCAGGCAGCCATAAGGGTATGCCTTCAGCGCGCGAATCTGTTCGCCGATGTTGAGCGGCGGACGGCCGGAAATCGACAGCACTGCCTGACGCCCCGCCGGCTCGAACGCTTCGAGCGAGCCTTCCGGCAGGTTCCACGGCTGGTCGGTCAGCGTCGTGCGGAAGTGCTGCAGCTGAGCAGGGAAGGCCGGACGTACGCCGACTGTCCATTCGCGGGTAAATGGCGGCAGGTTTTCGCCCGGCAGGTCGAGGCCGTTTACCTGCACTTTGATCTTGCCCTGACCCAGGCCACCTTGCGCGATCACCGGCACTTTCAGCGTGACACGCTGACCTTGCTTGAGCTGCAACGGCTTGATCTGCTCGCCGCCAGGAATGCTCAGCTGGCCTTCGGCACTGACCGTGACATCGAGCTTCTGCGCTTTGCCTGACAGGTTCGACACATCCAGCGCAACGCTGGTCTGGTCACCGCCGGCCAGGAAGCGCGGCGTCGACAGTTCGGCAATGATCGGGGCGGCGATCACGGTCTTGGCTTCCGCCATGCCGTAGCGATCTTCGGTCCAGACTTGCGCCATGATGCGCAGCTCGCCATTGAAGTCCGGAATATCGACGCTGACTTCACCTTCGCCCTGATCATTCAGGGTCACCGGTGCGCTTTGCAGGGCAACAATGGTGACGCTGGTATCCGGCCGCTTGCCGCCCTTGGCGAGCGCGTCGCCACCGAACGCCATGCTTGCCAGCCGTCCTTGACCGGCTTCAATCAACTGACCGTACACGTCCAGTTGATCGGCGCCGTATTCCTTGCGGCCGAACAGCCCGGCGAACGGGTCGGGTGTGGCATAGGAGGTAATGTTGAGGATGCCGACGTCCACTGCCGAGACCAGTACGCGGGCTTGTTTCGGCACGCTGCCGTCGGCGTTTTTCGCCGCAACCTTGAGTTTGAGCGGCTGTTTGGGACGCATCTTTTCCGGCGCGGTGATGCTCAGCGCCAGTTTGCGCTCGGCACGGTCCAGCGGCAGATGCAGCACGCCTACTGCGCGCTTGGGCGTGATGTTCGCCTTGCGCTCGCCGGGCCGAATGACCAGCGCGGTGACATAGAGATCATGGCGCGCCCATTTCTTGTCGAGCGGGATCTCGAAAGCCTTGCCCTCGGCAGGGACGTCGATCTCCTTCCACCACAGCGGGCCTTCGCTGGATTCGACCAACAGATAACCTTTGCCGGCGGCCGGTGGCGTTACCGTAACCTTGGCAGTATCCCCATCGTTATAAGCAGGCTTGTCCAGCGCAAGCTTGACCTGGTCAGGACGCACGGCACCGCCGTCGGTATTGTCCTGCCAGCGATAACCGGCCCAGAAGCGCAGGCTGCTGACCATGCCGGTGGACGGGTCTTCGACTTCGACACGGTATGGACCCCATTCAACCGGGAAGCTCACCTTGACAGTGGAGTCCTTGCCGACGCTGACCGTTTCTTCGTTCAGATTCAGAAACTTCTCGTTGAAGTGATAGCTCCAGCCATCGCTCGACGAGTAGTTCCAGTAGTAATCACGGCGCTCGCGCACCAAGCGGACTTTCAGGTTTTCAGCGGCCAGCTTGTGGCCCGCGCTGTCGGCCATGACAATTTCGAACTCGGCCGGCCCGTCGCCATCGGTCTGGGCTTCACCTTTGCTTGCTTCGTCGTCGTAGTCATTGTCGGTGGTGCTGGTGCCGAACAGCGGACGAACGCCCGGCAGTTGCTCGGCAGGCCAGATCGGCTGCACCAGACGCCGAGTGATCGGACGGCCGCCGGACTCTTGCAGGCTGGCTTGCAGAATCAGTTGCAGCGGCGATTTGGCGCCGGTCCAGGTGCTTTCCACGGTCAGCACCGACTGGCCATTGGCGTCCAGCGTGCTGGGCTCCAGTTCCAGGTCGTGCTTGAGGTCTTCTTCGGTGATCGAGCCGAACTGATAACCCGGCAGGCCTGGCACCGCTTCGCGCAGCGGTCGTACGTAAACCTGGCCAGTCAGATTGTT
>JARDZH010000316.1 GCA_029240955.1 Pseudomonas sp.
CGGCCAGACGACGAGCCGACCGGGACGCCACTGCATGAAACGTTCTTCGCCGAAGAGTACGCGCTGGATCTGGCGATCCACACCTATCGCAAACCGGTGGTGGCGTTGATGGACGGCCTGGTGCTCGGCGGCGGCATGGGCCTGGTGCAAGGCGCGGACTTGCGCGTGGTCACCGAACGCAGCCGGTTGGGCATGCCGGAAGTGGCAATCGGTTACTTCCCGGACGTGGGCGGCAGCCATTTTCTGTCTCGACTGCCTGGCGAACTGGGCACTTACCTGGCGCTGAGCGGCGTGCAGATCGGCGCAGCGGACGCGCTGTACTGCCGGCTGGCGGACTGGGCCATGGACAGCGCGACGCTCGGGCGCCTGGACCACATGCTCGATCACCTGAAATGGAAATCCACCCCGCTCAAGGACCTGCAAGGCGCGTCGGACATCGCGAGCATGATCGAACAGCTTCAGCAGGTCACGGTCGCCAACAGCCGCCAGTGGGCACTGGAAACCGCCGAGCGCATGCTGGGCCATTCTCCGCTGTCGCTGGTGGTGACCCTGGAAATGCTCAGGCGCGGACGGCACATGTCGCTGCCGGCGTGTTTCGCGATGGAGCTGCACCTGGACCGGCAGTGGTTCGAACGCGGCGACTTTATGGAAGGCGTGCGCGCACTCATTATCGATAAGGACAAGAAGCCGCACTGGAAACACGCCCGCCCGCAGGACGTTTCTGCGAACGAGGTGTTGAATTTCTTCAGCGGCCTGGAGGTTTGATCATGCAAGACATCGAATTGACCGAAGAGCAGGTGATGATTCGCGACATGGCTCGCGACTTCGCCCGCAACGAGATCGCTCCACATGCCCAGGCGTGGGAGAAAGCCGGCTGGATCGACGATGCGCTGGTAACGAAGATGGGCGACCTGGGCCTGTTGGGCATGGTGGTGCCCGAACAATGGGGCGGCAGCTATGTCGACTACGTCGCCTACGCCCTGGCGGTTGAAGAGGTGTCGGCCGCCGACGCTGCCACTGGCACGCTGATGAGCGTGCACAGTTCAGTGGGTTGCGGCCCGATTCTCAAGTACGGCAATGACGAGCAACAGGCGCAATGGCTGGAGAAGCTGGCCACCGGTCGGGCGATCGGTTGTTTCTGCCTGACCGAACCGCATGCCGGTTCCGAAGCGCATAACCTGCGCACTCGCGCCAGGCTTGAGGGTGACGAGTGGGTAATCAACGGCGCCAAGCAGTTCGTCAGCAACGGCCAGCGCGCGCAGCTCGCGATCGTGTTTGCCGTGACCGATCCGGAGCTGGGCAAGAAAGGTCTGTCGGCGTTTCTGGTGCCGACCGACAACCCGGGATTCGTGGTCGAACGCCGTGAGCACAAGATGGGCATCCGCGCCTCGGACACCTGCGCTGTGAGCCTGACCGAGTGCCGGGTGCCGGCCGCCAACTTGCTGGGCGAACGTGGCAAAGGGCTGGCAATCGCTCTGTCGAATCTGGAAGGCGGACGCATCGGCATCGCCGCTCAGGCGCTGGGCATCGCCCGTGCCGCCTTTGAAGCGGCACTGGGCTATGGCCGCGAGCGCGTGCAATTCGACAAGCCGATCGTCGAGCATCAAAGCATCGCCAACCTGCTGGCCGACATGCACACCCGCATCAACGCCGCCAGGCTGTTGATCCTGCACGCAGCCCGCTTGCGCAGCGCCGGACATCCCTGCCTGTCGGAAGCGTCGCAGGCCAAGCTGTTCGCCTCGGAGATGGCCGAGTGGGTCTGCTCCAAGGCCATCCAGATTCATGGCGGCTACGGCTATCTGGAGGACTACCCGGTGGAGCGTTACTACCGCGACGCGCGCATCACTCAGATCTACGAAGGCTCCAGTGAAATCCAGCGTCTGCTGATCGCCCGGGAATTGCGGCACTACCCGGTCTGACGCTGCGCGCCCTCAGCCGGTGCATTGCTGAGGGCGCGCTGTTCAGCGCCGCTTGCTGAACCGCTCGCGTCCAAGCAGGGTCACCAGCAGCGCCACGCTGTCGGCATTGCTCATCATGACCGCCACCCGCTTCTGCGGATCGGTGTAGAACACATCCCGCGCCTGATCCAGCGTGCTCTTGCCGGTAATGCGCAGGATGGCTTGCTTGCCGTCGCCATCGGCGTGCCGCAGGTCACGCCATATCCCCTCCTCCATCTGTTTGAACAGCTTGCTTCGGTCGGTGTTGTAGGACAGCACCTGTTGTTGCTGCTCAACCTGCTCGTTCTTCACCTGGAGACGATGGCCGGGCGTGTCTTCAAGCAGGTCCAGATAAGGCGCGAAGGAGTCCACATAGGCGATGTCTTCTGTATTGAGCAACTGATGGGTGAGCTCGTGGATGAGGATCGCCGCGTGGTAATGCGATGCAAAGTTGAACGATCCTGTGCGGGCCACACGAGTCTTGAGCCGGTATACCGGGACCCGGAAGTATTTCTCGGTCAGGAAAATCCGGTTGTGAGGGTCGTGCTGGAAGGTGAACGCGCTGGACGGTTCATGCCAGCGCCGATTGGTGCCCACGACGAAGCGCTGCGAATCCTGAGGCGACAGCGACGGATCCATCAGCCCCTCGTAAAGCCGCGTGACCGCTTGCCGGATCGACGCATACAGCGCGTTATCCGGCGCGTGGTGAGAAAAGAAATCGCCGATCAGACGCTGGGCCCGCGGGTCGATCATGTTCACGGGCGGGCGCAGGATCAGGTTGTCCAGACAGTTCTGCAAATAAACCCGCGCTTGGGAATGTCCGTTCTCCACCGCATCCGCCCAGGTTCGGGACACCCGGCGAATCTCGAGCATGCCCTTGGCTTCGACCATGAGGATGTCGTCGACTTCGCGGTCGATCATCGTTCCCTTGAGGCGGCTGACGTAGCCGCCGCCCCCCTTGAGACCGCCGTTGACGTCCACCACCCAGCGCTGATCCGCGCCCAGCTTGACCGGCGGGCCGCGTCGGTCATCGTTGACGATGAACCAGCGGCCCTGCTCATGCTCAAGTTCGTAGACCGCACCGCTGATCGCCACATAGACGCGCCCGTTGTCGTCGTCCCGGTAGGTATTGAACAGCTCGTTCTTGCGCAGGGTGTTGAGCGCTACGTCGTGAATTTCGAATGCGCGCAGCCGGTTGCGAAGATCCGTTGTCAGCGCGTCGTTGCGCCACGAGAACTCCACGAAGGGCGCAACCTCCATGGCTTGCGCAGGCACGTCCCGTTCGGCGGGATGATCTTCGCTGGGCACATGGCGGGCGGTGATGAGCATGCTCACCGCCGCGGTAAATTCCGACAGCGCCTTGCCCCAGCGCCTTTCACTGGCAGCCGCGGCGGAAGCATTGAACAGATTCTGGCTTTGCCAGATGCCGACCAGCGCCCCGAGACGGCCCGGCATGAACGCAAGCAACTGTTCGGCGCCGAGGCTGAACAGGTAACGCGAGGACGAACGCCGCTCCTGATCGTTGGTGATCATCCTCATGCGCACGCGCCAGGGAAAGCAGACCAGCATGCCCTTGAACAACAGCTCCAGCGCATTGCCTTCGTAAGGTTCGAGCCTGAGGGTCACCGGCCTGGGCCGGGACAAGGGCACGTCGAACGATGACTCCGTACTGAACGGCAGGTGCGGCTCTTTGAACCCGCCGTGATCGTAGATCTTGCGCACGCTTTCATCGATGCGTTCGAGCAGATAGGTCTGGAGCGTGGTGGAGCTATGAATGTCCTCGAGCAGCGCGGCCTTGTCCGGGTATTCCCGGAACGCGAAATCCCCGAGCAGCGAATACAGTATCCAGGGACCGGTTGCCGGCTCTTTCGGGAAAATGACATAGGTGCCCAGCACAGTGGCCGGCGTTCGCCATGTTTCGTCCGGGCACAGGCGCAAGGGGCTGATCATCGCGTACTGCCCGCCGACCGGTAACCGCGCCAGCCCGTCCGGCATTTCGAGAATCGACGCGATCAGGCGATAGGCATCGGGGCTGAGTTGATTCTGCAGACGCATCACCAGCGCTCGAAGCATGTCCAGCGCGGGCATCTGTTCGGCGAAGCGTTTCTGACGATTGTTGAAGCTGGGGTTGTCCTCGTGGAACGCGGCACTCAGCAGCTTGAGGTAGTTTTCGGCGACATCGAGTTTGCGTACCAGATCCCGCAGGTACAACGGCGTGAGCAGCGGGTCTGGGGTCGAGCCGTCTGCCATTGCGACGGTCAGCGTGCCCTCCTGTACGGCGAAGAACCGGTTGACCGCAAAGTCGGTGAGTTTCTGAGTCGCCGATGACGTGGCCGCAGGCACGCTCAGTGGAAGGTCGCCTGGTGCGACAGGCGCAACCACGTAATGCGTCAGCGTGACGTTGATATCGTCCGGTTCGAGTTCCACGTCACGAAAGTCGAGTCTGAGCTGGTCCAGCACCTGCCGATGGGCATATTCATGGACCGTCGGAATGCTGAACAGGAAATCGTCCTTCAGGCCGCACGCCACATAGAACCGCTGCAAGGCTGCAAGCAATCGTGCCTGATCCAGGGCCGACGCTTCACTGACCCAGGCGGGCACGATGGTGATGTCGACGATCGACTGGATAGCGGCCCGCAGCGCGCCGAGAATCCGCCGATTGATGTCGTCGTGTTCGCAGGCATCGAGCAGGCTGACCAGAAC
>JARDZH010000317.1 GCA_029240955.1 Pseudomonas sp.
TGTTAACTCGTTGAATCAAAAGGCTTTTTCGTTTCCGTCTGCGCCGGAAGTGGGGCGAATTATAGACACATCCAGAGGCACGTCAACACTTAATTTCAAAATGTGTGAATATTCCTCTCAGAGGCCTTTGCTATATATAGAAGGACGCTAATACCTATATATAGCTACACAACCCCTGCCTCACGTAACGCTGCAATCTCCTCCCCCGCCAGCCCAAGTACAACGCTCAATATCTGATCACTATGCTCCCCCAGCAATGGCGGTGCATGGCGATATTCCACTGGCGTTTCGGATAACCGAATCGGGCTAGCCACTTGTGGGACGACGCCCCCCAGAAGGTGGGGCAGTTCTATAGCCAATGCGCGCGCCTGCACGTGCGGATCGGCGAACACCTGAGCAAGGTCGTTGATAGGTCCGCAGGGAACCCCAGCCGCCTCCAGTTCACCAACCCACTGTGCCGTCGTCTTGAAAACCGTCGCCTGCCTGATCAATGGGATCAGCTCGCCGCGGTTGGCCACTCGCAGCTTGTTGGTCAGGAACCTGGGATCATCCGCCCAGCCAGGCTGCCCGGCCACCTCGGCGAACCTCCTGAACTGGCTGTCGTTTCCTACAGTGAGGATGAAGTCGCCGTCAGCTGTGGGAAAGTCCTGGTAAGGGACTATGTTTGGATGCGCGTTCCCCAGTCGGCGCGGAGCGACGCCCGTCGTAAGGTAATTCATGGCCTGGTTAGCCAGACACGCGACCTGTACATCCAGCAGTGCCATGTCGATGTGCTGACCAACACCGCTCCGATCACGGTGAGCGAGTGCCGCGAGTATGGCGGTAGACGAATACAGTCCGGTAAGAATGTCCGTAAGCGCCACCCCTACCTTTACCGGTCCAGCGCCCTCCTCTGCGTCGGCACGACCGGTGAGGCTCATCAACCCGCCCAAGCCCTGAATCATGAAGTCATATCCGGCGCGCTTGGCGTAAGGCCCGCTCTGGCCAAACCCGGTAATCGAGCAATAGATCAGACGCGGGTTGAGGCGCTTGAGAGTCGGATAGTCCAGCCCATACGCCGCCAGACCGCCCACTTTGAAGTTCTCGATAACGATATCCGACCGGGCTGCCAGCTCGCGCACGAGTTTCTGGCCTTCAGGCCGAGTAAAGTCGATGGTCACAGACTGCTTGTTTCGATTGGCCGCCAGGTAGTAGGCCGCCTCGGTCGTGTTCTCCCCGACCGGATCCTTAAGGAACGGCGGCCCCCAGGACCGCGTGTCATCACCCGTGCCAGGTCGCTCGACCTTGATGACCTCCGCGCCCAGGTCGGCCAGTATCTGGCCGGCCCAAGGTCCGGCAAGTACCCGTGACAGGTCAAGCACACGAATATGCGAGAGCGCGCCCATAACTCGCCTCCTTAATAGAAAGCCTGAATTCCGGTCTGCGCCCGTCCCAGGATCAATGCGTGCACATCGTGAGTGCCCTCATAGGTGTTGACGACCTCAAGGTTGACCAGATGCCGCGCGATGCCGAACTCGTCGGAAATGCCATTGCCACCCAACATGTCGCGCGCCATCCGAGCGATCTCCAGCGACTTGCCGCAGGAGTTGCGCTTCATGATCGACGTGATCTCGACCGCCGCAGTGCCCTCATCTTTCATGCGCCCCAAACGCAGGCAGCCCTGCAGCGCCAAGGTGATCTCGGTCTGCATGTCGGCGAGCTTTTTCTGGATCAGCTGGTTCGCCGCCAAGGGCCGACCGAACTGCTGACGATCAAGGGTGTATTGCCGCGCGGTGTGCCAGCAGAATTCGGCCGCGCCCAGCGCCCCCCAGGAAATCCCATAACGCGCGGAGTTCAAGCAAGTGAACGGCCCTTTCAAGCCGCGCACATCAGGAAAGATGTTCTCCTCTGGCACGAACACGTTATCCATCACGATTTCGCCAGTGATCGACGCACGCAGGCCCACCTTGCCGTGTATGACCGGCGCGCTCAAACCGGCCCAGCCCTTCTCCAGGACGAAGCCGCGAATGTCACCCTCATCATCTTTGGCCCACACCACAAACACGTCGGCAATCGGGCTGTTGGTAATCCACATCTTGCTGCCCGTGAGCCTGTAGCCGCCATCGACCTTGCGAGCCCGAGTGATCATCGCCCCCGGATCAGATCCGTGATTGGGCTCGGTGAGACCAAAGCAGCCGATCCACTCACCTGACGCTAGTTTGGGAAGGTACTTTTCCTTCTGCGCCTGAGTGCCGAACTCGTTGATAGGCACCATGACCAGCGATGACTGCACGCTCATCATCGAACGATAGCCAGAATCGATACGCTCCACTTCACGCGCGATGAGGCCGTAGCACACGTAATTAAGGCCGCTGCCGCCAAATTCTTCCGGAATGGTCGCGCCCAGCAAGCCGACTTCGCCCATTTCGCGAAAGATAGCGGGATCAGTCTGTTCATGCCGGAATGCTTCAAGGACACGAGGGGCGAGTTTACTGCGAGCGAACTGCTCGGCGCTGTCGCGCACCATTCGCTCTTCTTCGGTCAGCTGCTGATCCAGCAGCAACGGATCGATCCAGTTAAAGCTAGCCTTGGCCATGTATCACCCCTGTCCGACGCATCAAAGTTGTGACCCGATCCTAGGGTGAAGCTGGCAATGCGACAAACGAGGATTACGCACGATCTTGTGCTGTTTTCTCACTCCGAAAAGGCCATGATGAGCGTCTTCCGCTTGTCACGAGTGAGCGCAATGTACATGCGACGTAAAATTCCCAGCACCACAGCCATGGTCAGCTTCGAATCGGCAGCTCGTCATGAGAGTTTCACCAAGGCCGCTCAGGAGCTTTCGTTAACGCAAAGCGCCATCTGCCGTCAGATCGCGGGCCTGGAAGAATTCCTGGGTGTCGAGCTGTTCAAGCGTACGAGGCGCGGCGTGAAGCTGACGGAAGCAGGGCTCTCATATAGCCGCCGCGTGGCCAAGCAACTGGATGCCGTAGAGCGCGATACGCTGTCGATCATGGGCCAACCCGGATCAAGCGTCATCGAGCTGGCCGTGGTGCCGACCTTTGGCACCCAATGGCTGTTGCCACGTCTCAAGAGCTTCCAGCAGAAGCACCCAGAGGTCACGGTCAACCTGACCAACCGCACTCGCCCGTTCCTCTTCGCCGACACCGACTTCGATGCAGCCATCTATTTCGGAGATGCCGAATGGCCCGGCACACAGGCCTATCGGCTAATGGGGGAAAACCCGATGCCGGTGTGCAGTCCTGCGCTTATACCGAGCGGCGAGAGCTTGAGCGCAGAAGCGCTCGCTGAACTGCCACTGCTGCAGCAAACCACCCGCCCCTACGCCTGGAGACAGTGGTTCACTGGGCAAGGGTTGAATGTGCCACGCGATATGACCGGCCCTCGGTACGAACTGTTCTCCATGCTTGCGCAAGCGGCTGCGCATGAGATGGGTGTCGCTCTGATCCCGCCCTTCCTGATCCAGCGAGAACTTCAGGCCCGCCGCCTGGTTATCGCCAATCACCAAGCGCTTCAGAGTGCCAAGGCCTACCACTTGATCATTCCCGAGCGAAAGGCCGAGTCAGCGTCCCTGCGGGCGTTTCGAGACTGGCTGAAAGCCCAGGCTGAGGAATACCAGCTACCGATGCAGCACGCTCGAAACAGGTAGTGCAAGCTGATTTATCCCTACAGATATAAGTTTATGTCGCTCCAAAACAAAGTTTTGCGGAGCGGCTGAAAACTGCCTGAAGGTCTTTGCTGCCTTGGCGTCCAAGCCGTTTTGCGCTTGATTCCTCGAAAACAGCCAAAAAAACTCCACCGATGTACAAATCCCTTCCAATCCGCTACAGACCACGGAAACAAAGGCGTGCAGCGGATTACTGCGACAATAGGTCACAGGATGACTTGTAGTTAACCTATAGTCTCGTTACAGAATCTGTTGAACCCCCTTTCTCGTGCCTGCAAAATGCGGCGCCCCGTGCTGCATGGGGCGTGCTGATCGGCCATACCAGGTACACCAGCCGCAGTGGCCTGGCCTATTTATGAAGATAAAAAGATCGCGCAGGAGATTTGACGTGCACATTGGCGTTCCCCTTGAAACCCAGACGGGTGAAACACGGGTTGCTGCAACCCCGGAAACCATTAAGAAGCTGATCAGCCAAGGCCATAGAGTCACTGTGCAAAGCGGCGCCGGGATTCTAGCCGGCGTTACGGACAGTGCTTATGCATCTGCGGGAGCGGAGATTGTCAGCGGCAGCGAGGCTTT
>JARDZH010000318.1 GCA_029240955.1 Pseudomonas sp.
CAGCCTTTCGAGCGCACCGCTGATCTGGCCGAAGTCCTCAAGGTCGCCAACCCAGCCTGGGAGAAAGGCAAGAATCCTGCGACACGCGCCTTTCAAGGTCTGCGCATCCACGTCAATAACGAACTGGGCGATCTGGAAGCCGGGCTTGAAGCCGCGCTGGATGCTCTCGAAGTGGGCGGCCGTCTGGTGGTGATCAGCTTCCACTCGCTGGAAGATCGCATCGTCAAACTGTTCATGCGCAAGCTCGCCAAAGGTGAAGCGGACACCATGCCGCGCAACCTGCCGATTCAGTTCAAGGCGTTCGAACCCAAGATCAAGGTTCTGGGCAAAGCCCGTTTCGCTTCGGACGAAGAAACCCGTGCAAACCCTCGCTCCCGCAGTGCCGTCATGCGCGTCGCGGAGAAGCTCAGGTGAGCCGTCTGTTTCTCAAGCCACTTCCCGGCGGCAGCTTCTTCATGCTGCTGCTGTTCATTGCCGTCCTGGTTTCAGCCATTGGCGTGTCGTACAGCGCCCATTGGAATCGCCAACTGCTCAACTCGCTCTATGCCGAGATGAGCGTGCGCGACAAGGCACAGGCCGAATGGGGCCGTCTGATCCTGGAGCAAAGCACCTGGACCGCGCACAGCCGCATCGAAACGCTGGCCACCGAACAGCTGAAAATGCGCATTCCGAATGCGGCTGAAGTGCGGATGGTGGCGCCATGATGAAGCTTGAAGGCGCACTTTATCCCTGGCGGTTCCGGGTTGTCGTCGGTCTGCTGGTGCTGCTCGTGCTCGCCATCTGCTGGCGCATCGTGGACCTGCAGGTCATCGACCACACCTTTCTGAAAGAACAGGGCGATGCGCGCAGCATGCGCCACATCCCTATTCCTGCGCATCGCGGCCTGATCACCGACCGTAACGGCGAGCCGCTGGCCGTCAGTACGCCGGTGACCACGCTGTGGGGCAACCCGAAGGAAATGCAGCAGGACAAGAGCAAGTGGCCGGCGCTGGCGGCAGCGCTCGGGCAAGACCTCAAAGCCTTCACCGAGCGGCTCGATTCTCAGGCCAGCAAAGAATTCATCTACCTGGTGCGCGGCCTGACGCCGGAGCACGGTCAGTCGGTGCTCGACCTGAAAGTGCCAGGTGTCTACGGCATCGAAGAATTCCGGCGCTTTTATCCTGCCGGCGACGTTACCGCTCATATGGTGGGCTTCACCGACCTGGACGACCACGGTCGCGAAGGCGTCGAACTGGCCTACGACGACTGGCTTGCCGGAGTGCCGGGCAAACGGCAAGTCATCAAGGATCGTCGAGGGCGACTGATCAAGGATGTCCAGGTCACCAAGAACGCCAAGGCCGGGAAGACCTTGGCTTTGTCTATTGACCTGCGCCTGCAATATCTGGCGACCCGTGAACTGCGCAACGCCATCGTCGAAAACGAAGCGAAGGCCGGCAGTCTGGTGATCATGGACGTCAAGACGGGTGAAGTGCTGGCCATGGTCAACTCACCTACTTACAACCCGAACAACCGTCGCACCATGGTGCCGGCTGCCATGCGCAACCGGGCGATCATCGACGTGTTCGAGCCTGGCTCGACCATGAAGCCGATTTCCATGACGACTGCGCTGGACAGCGGCCGCTGGAAGCCGACCGACAAGGTTGAGGTTTATCCCGGCACGCTGCAGATCGGCAAATACACCATTCGTGACGTAACCAAGACCGAAGGCCCGATCCTCGACCTCACCGGCATCCTGATCAACTCCAGTAACGTGGGGATGAGCAAGGTGGCGTTCGACGTCGGCGGTGAAGCGATTTTCCGCACCATGCAGCGCGTGGGCTTTGGCCAGTACACCGGCCTGGGCTTCCCGGGCGAGCGCGTCGGCAACCTGCCCAACTACCGTGAATGGCGCAAGGCCGAGACCGCGACCCTGTCCTACGGATACGGCCTGTCAGTGACTGCGCTTCAACTGGTGCATGCCTACGGCGCACTCGCCAACAACGGCCGCATCGTGCCGTTGACGATCCTCAAGAGCGACGCGCCGCCGGAAGCCGTTCAGGCGATCCCGGAAAACACGGCGAAAACCCTGCAGGGCATGTTGCAGCAAGTGATCGAAGACCCGCGCGGCGTCTACCGTGCCCGTGTGCCGTCCTACCACGTCGGCGGCAAGAGCGGTACGGCGCGCAAAACGTCCATCGGCACCAAGGGTTACGCCGAGAACTCTTATCGTTCCCTGTTCGCCGGCTTCGGGCCGATGAGCAATCCGCGCTACGCCATCGTCGTGGTAATCGACGAGCCGAGCAAAGGCGGTTACTACGGCGGTCTGGTATCGGCCCCGGTGTTCAGCAAGGTCATGTCCGGCACGCTGCGTCTGATGAACGTAACGCCTGACAACCTTGCGCCGACTCCGCCGGAACAAGCGAATGCAACGCCGGTCGCCAAAGGAGGGCGTGGGTGATGTCTTTGAATCTGAGCAAGATCTTCCCTCATACCGACCGCGATCCGCTGATCCGTGAGCTCACTCTCGACAGCCGCAAGGTGCGTCCGGGTGACATGTTTCTGGCTGTACCCGGCATTCAGCTCGACGGACGCGCGCACATTGCTGACGCGTTGCACCGTGGCGCGGCTGCCGTCGCTTATGAAGCGGAAGGTGCAACCGTACTGCCGCTGACTGACGTACCGCTGATTCCGGTCAAAAACCTGGCCGCCCAGCTGTCGCATATCGCCGGTCGCTTCTATGGCGATCCGAGCCGCAGCCTGAATCTGGTCGGCGTGACCGGCACCAACGGCAAGACCAGCGTCACTCAGCTTGTCGCTCAGGCGCTGGATCTGCTCGGTCAGCCGTGCGGGATCGTCGGAACGCTGGGAACCGGCTTTTACGGCGCGCTGCAAAGCGGCCGTCACACCACGCCTGATCCGATTGCCGTGCAAGCCACGCTGACCGACCTGAGAAAGGCCAATGCGCGCGCGGTCGCCATGGAAGTGTCTTCTCACGGTCTGGATCAGGGGCGCGCCACCGCGCTGGCGTTCGACGTAGCGGTGCTGACTAACCTGTCCCGCGATCACCTGGATTACCACGGCACGATGGAAGCCTACGCCGCCGCCAAAGCGAAGCTGTTCGCCTGGCCGGATCTGCGCTGCCGGGTCATCAATCTCGACGACGCCTTTGGTCGTGAGCTGGCGACCGTCAAGCACGAGTCGCGCCTCATTACTTACAGCCTGCAGGACAGCAGCGCCAAGCTGTATTGCCGCGATGCCAAGTTCGACGACGATGGCGTGCGCGCGACGCTGGTGACCTCTCACGGCGAGCATCACCTGCGCAGCCGTCTGCTGGGGCGTTTCAATCTGAGCAACGTATTGGCCGCGGTCGGCGCCTTGCTGGGTCTGGATTACGCGCTGGACGAAATTCTCAAGGTGCTGCCGAAGCTGGAAGGGCCGGTCGGGCGCATGCAGCGTCTGGGCGGTGCGGACAAACCTCTGGTGGTCGTTGACTATGCCCATACGCCGGATGCGCTGGAGCAAGTGCTCGCCGCTCTGCGCCCGCACGCCAAAGGCCGTCTGCTGTGCCTGTTCGGCTGCGGCGGTGACCGTGATCGGGGCAAGCGCCCGCTGATGGCCGAAGTGGTTGAGCGCCTCGCGGACGGCGTCTGGGTAACCGACGACAATCCGCGCAGCGAATCACCGCTGCAGATTTTCGACGATATCCGCCCAGGCTTCGCGGATGCCGAAAAAGTACGTTTCATCGAAGGCCGCGGTCGTGCCATCGCTGAGCTGATCAGCAGCGCCGACGCGGACGATGTTGTGGTCCTTGCCGGTAAAGGGCACGAGGACTATCAGGAAATCCACGGCGAGCGACAGGCGTTTTCCGATCTTGAAGAAGCCGCCAAGGCGCTTTCGGCGTGGGAGCCTGCCAATGTTTGAACCCATGAATTTCAGCGCGCTGGTTGCGCCGCTCGACGCGCAGCACATCGGTGACGAATGCAGCTTCAACGGCGTGAGCACCGACAGCCGTGCTATCCAGCCCGGTCAGCTGTTCGTTGCGCTGACCGGCCCGCGTTTCGACGGGCACGAGTATCTGGAGCAGGTTGCCGCCAAATGCGCATCGGGCGCTCTGGTCGAGCGTGAAGTGCCAGGCGTCGCGTTGCCGCAGCTCGTTGTGCTCGACACGCGCAAGGCGCTCGCTCAACTGGGCGCGCTGAACCGCAACGCGTTCGTGGATCGTCCTGTCGCTGCGGTGACCGGTTCCAGTGGCAAGACCACGGTCAAG
>JARDZH010000319.1 GCA_029240955.1 Pseudomonas sp.
CCGTGATTGGTCAGCCAGCCGCGTGCATAGATGCCTTCGATATAGCGTTGAAACTTGTCGATATCACCCAGGTAAGTCTTGGTTACGTTAATCATCGAAGCCTCCATGTCTGCGTTGAATCGGTAGGTGCCAGGCGATATCAGGGCTGCTGGCGAGGTGTGGTTTCGGAAGCCGCGATGGTGGACCGGGCGCTGCGTCGGGCCGCGCGGCGCTGGTTGATCCGCAGAATCATGCGAGTGGCGGTGCTGCCACTGTGCGGATCGCCATAGTGCAGAATGGCCGTCGCCCGCTTGAGGTTGGGGCCGCAGGGCTGATTGGCGTGCAGCGTGCGGTAGCCCCAGAACAAGTAGATGTCACCTGGCTGAAGCTTGAGCACGCGCGGCTTGGCCCAGCCGCGGTCAATCGCCTGGCAGGTCAGCCAGCGGCCCAGACGGTTCTGCATGAGGGATTTTTCGAGGACGTTGACCACGACGTTTTCGCGAACCTTGCGCAGGTTGGGAAACAGCATCAGGTCGCCGCACTCTTCACCCTCGACCGGGATGTAGATCGGGATCAGGGCTGTGACCAGGCTGGCGTCGTAGTGGAAGCAGTTGGATTCGCGGCGCCCGACGTCGCCCTGAACGCAGCGCAGAACCGGGAAGATCTGATTGCTTGCGCTGGCGCGGCCGGCTGCATGGGTATAGAGCTCGGCCAACAGCTGCTTGACGGTAGTGTCGGCCCAGATGCTGGCCAGCAGGCTTTCGGCCAGTGCGGTTTCGCCGTGGTAGGCAAAGTACTCACCCGGATGCCGGGCGGCACTGCTGTCGGTAAAAGCGCGCAGCTGCTCCAGATCGGACGCGCTCAGCGCGTTCTCGAGTCGGGCATAGCCGTGGGTGTCCATGTCCTTGGCGATATCCTGGACGTGCTGCGGACTGAAATCGGACGGAATGAGCATTCAGTTACACCTCAAAGTAGGGGGAGGCGAAAAACCAAAAGCGATACTGCTGCCTGGTATGTTGTTCAGCTTGGAGCTCGGGCACGCTACCGCCCGAATCGCTTGATCCAGGCCTTGGCGTCGTGTTCAGCGTCGAAACTCATGAGGGGTCGCGGAACTCGTATTGCAGCGCGCACTTTGTTTCAGGCAAAGCTACCGCCACACCGAACGCATTCGGTAATTCGAAATTCCGGGAGTCAACAGACATCCACCGACGCAAATAAAGAGCACCGTGGATACAACTAACGTCATGGGTACAACGGAAAGGGGTCACAGCTGACAACTTCCTGCGCATTGCTCTTCGGCAGTGGCGTACAGGCCAGGAGGTGTCTGACACGCATATATATTGGTGGCGGCGGCGATTCTGTCAAATTATTTCGTCAGCTTTCTGTTAAATTTTTGATAAATGGTTAGCCTCGATTTCTAACTGATTGATTCATAAGGGAGTCAAAAAAATACCGCGCGAGCCTGCGCGGCGGATCGACGGTTTTCAGGCACTTTTACAAAAGCCGGTGTTATAGCGGTGTGCCGCCTGGGCGCTGTTAGTTCGCGCTGACGGCTCCGGCGGACAGAACCGCGACGCTGCTTTTGTCAGCAATGCCGAGGCGGGTTTATAGCCTGTGCAGTGGCACGAAAATGGCGGTCGGTCATTTTCTAAGTTCACGGCGGCCTGGTTCTATTCGCGGTATTAGCAAAGGCGGTAAAAGTACGCGGATGCGACCTGGAGTCGACGGTTTCAGATAGACGGACAGTGACTTCAAGTTGAGCGATCTGCGTATATGTTTTTTCGATCTGGATCAGTATCTGTTAAGAATTTCTGGAGCTAATGAGTTTGCTCTTGCATCTATATAGCGGAGGCGCGTCCCCGTCGTGGTGATCGGCACAGCCCGGCCAGCTCTCCCGGCAGTTGATCAGTCGGGAAGGGTGCTCCATTATCTGACCCCATCAAGAGGTGAATTCCGGGTCCGCAGGAGAATCGATGATTACGCAATCCAATGCCGGTGCAGTGACAGCCGAACGTCTGGCGCGCGCGCGCGCCCTCATGAGCCGGGAACGGATCGATGCCTGGCTCGTCCCATCAGCGGATCCCCACCTTTCGGAATATCTGCCAGGGTATTGGCAAGGTCGTCAGTGGCTGTCCGGCTTCTATGGGTCCGTGGGTACGCTGATCATCACGCAGAACTTCGCGGGCGTCTGGGCGGACAGCCGGTATTGGGAGCAGGCGACCAAAGAGCTCGCCGGCAGCGGGATCGAACTGGTTAAACTGCAACCCGGTCAGCAAGGTCCGCTTGAGTGGCTTGCCGAGCAAGCGTCGGCTGACACTGTTGTCGCTGTAGACGGAACAGTCCTGGCTGTCGCCTCTTCTCGCACCTTGGCGAGCGAGCTGTACGCCCGTGGCGCGAGGCTGCGCACGGACATCGATCTGCTCAATGAGCTGTGGACCGATCGTCCTGCCCTGCCGGTGAGTCCGATTTACGAGCATGCTTCTCCCCAAGCGTCGGTCAGCCGTCTCGAAAAGCTGGAGCGCGTGCGTCAGGTCATGGATGAGCGTGGGGCCGACTGGCATTTCGTTGCGACCCTGGATGACATCGCCTGGCTGTTCAACCTGCGTGGTTCAGACGTTTCCTACAATCCGGTCTTTATTTCCTTTGCGTTGATCGGCCCGCGCAGCGTGACGTTGTTCGTGGATTCGACGAAGGTGAATGACGAGGTTCGCCAGAGTCTGGAGCGCGACGGCGTCGTGTTGCTCGAATACACCCAGATTGGCGCTGCGCTTAGGGAAGTGCCTGGCGACGCCCGTCTGCTTGTCGACCCCGCCCGAGTCACGTGCGGGTTGCTCGATTACCTGGACAGCGAAGTCACCCTGGTAGAAGGATTGAACCCGACGACCCTGTTCAAGTCGCGCAAGACCGAAACCGACGCTCAGCATATTCGTCAGGCCATGGTGCAGGACGGGGCTGCGCTCTGCGAGTTCTTCGCGTGGCTGGAGAACGCCTGGGGCAAGCAGCCGGTCAGCGAACTGACCATCGACGAGAAACTCACCCAGGCACGCGAGCGTCGGCCGGGTTATGTATCAGCCAGCTTTGCAACCATCGCGGGGTTCAATGCCAATGGCGCGATGCCTCATTACCGCGCGACTGAAGCCGAGCATGCGCAGATTGAAGGCGACGGCCTGTTGTTGATCGATTCGGGCGGTCAGTATCTGGGGGGCACCACCGATATCACACGCATGGTTCCGGTCGGCAACCCGAGTGTCGAGCAGAAGCAGGACTGCACCCGCGTGCTCAAAGGCGTCATCGCCTTGTCCCGCGCACACTTTCCCACCGGCATCCTGTCGCCGCTGCTGGACGCCATCGCGCGTGCGCCCATCTGGGCAGACGGCGTCAATTACGGACACGGCACCGGGCACGGCGTGGGTTATTTCCTGAACGTGCATGAGGGGCCGCAGGTTATCGCTTATCAAGCGGCACCTGCACCGCAGACGGCGATGCAGCCCGGGATGATCACTTCCATCGAACCTGGAACGTACCGTCCGGGTCGCTGGGGCGTGCGAATCGAGAACCTGGTGATCAATCAGCCAGCGGGCAAAACGGAATTTGGCGAGTTCTTGAAGTTCGAGACCCTGACGTTGTGCCCGATCGATACGCGGTGCCTGGACATTGAACTGCTCAGCTCAGAAGAGCGGGAGTGGCTCAACGCGTATCACGCACAGGTTCGTGCGCGGCTGAGTCCTCTGGTGGAAGGGCCGGCCCTGCAATGGCTGCAGGAACGCACGGCCGCTGTCTGATGTTGCAACAAGCCGCAGCCCTCAAGGCTGCGGCGCGCTCTCGGGGCCGGGGGCGCCTTTGCGGCACACGATGATCATGCTGCGGCTGGTATAGCCTGCCGGATTGAGACCGAACGGGTAATCACCGGGCTCTTCTACAGCATCTCCGGATTTTGCGATCACTCTATAGCGTCGCGACTCACACGCGCTGGTGGCCAGCGTGTAGCACTTGTCCCAGGAGGATGACAGTCCGGAGCAATTGATGTGGATGCCGCGCTTGCCTTGCTTGATCGGCTTTGAGGTCGCAGCACAGCCAGCGAGACCCAGAACCACCATTGCAATAAAGATGTACTTCATTCATTTCCTTAGCTGGCAATATTTCGAACACCAGTGCCTGGCCATCGTTGATCTTTATCTTCTACTCGTCATGCGACGATTTCGCTGGCAGTTCACAAAGGCGGAACAAGCCTGCGCTAAACATGGCTCAACTGCGTT
>JARDZH010000320.1 GCA_029240955.1 Pseudomonas sp.
GCCGAGCCTACCGGGTGGTAGCCATAGCCGGCGAGCTCCAGCGTTTCGCCCAGCGCTTCGCGCAACGAGCGGTCGTCTTCGACCAGCAGCACTTTGATCGCCATCAGTCAGTCCCCACGGAGGTGGAAGCAGGAATCAACGGCAGCGTGACGGTGGCGCAGGTGCCCCGGCCTACCCGCGAGCGGTAGTGAACACCGCCTTGATGAGCACGGGTCACGGCATTGACCACCGCAAGGCCCAAACCGGTGCCGGTGGTCTTTGTGGTGAAAAACGGTTCGCCGATGCGCGCCAGTGCCGCTTTGTCCATACCGCTGCCGTTGTCGCTGATGCACAGGCGCAGGGTATTGCCGCGGCTGTAGGCGTGGATCTTCAAACGCGTACGACCGGCGCTGGCCTGCACCGCGTTCTCGATGAGGTTCAGCAAGGCACCGACCAGCGTGTCGCGATTGCAGAGCAGTTCGCCCGGAACGCTGTCGCACTGCCAACGCACCGCAACGTCCTGCAGATGGGTGTGAGCCGACTGCTGCAGCGCCTGAAACAAGGCGCCCGGTGTGATTCGATCGGTGAGCGGCAGTTCGCCGCGGGCGAACACCAGCATGTCGCGAACCTGATGTTCGAGTTCGTGCAGACGCTCTTTGAGACGGCCGGCAAAACGCTGCTGGGTTTCCACCGGCAACGACTGCTCGGTCAAATGACTGGCGTAGATCATGGCGGCCGACAGCGGCGTACGAATCTGGTGAGCCAGCGAGGCAACCATGCGGCCCAGCGAAGACAAGCGCTCATGCCGGGCCAGCTGTTCTTGCAGGCGACGGGTTTCTGTCAGGTCATTGAGCAGCACCAGTTGCCCGGGCTCTGCACCCAGAGAGCGGGTGGCGATGGACAGCCGGCGGCCGTCCTTGAGCGAGACTTCATGACCATCATCTTCACGCGGGGCGAAGCAGCGACTGATGACATGCCGCCACAGCATGCCGATCAGCGGTTGGCCCAACAGGTCGATGGCGGCCGGGTTTGCCTCGCGGACCACGCCCATGCCGTCGATGACGATGACGCCGCCCGGCAACAGATCCATCAGGTTCTGCAGACGGTTGGCCAGACGCTCTTTTTCGGCCAGTTCCTGCAGACGATCGACACCGGCCTGCGCCAGCTCGCCCTTAAGTTCAGCGACCCGCGCTTCCAGCAGTCCGTAGGAATCGGTCAGTTGCGTCGACATCTGATTGAACAGCGAGAATGCCTGCTCAAGACCGTTGCGGCTTTGCAGTTCGGGACAGATCGGAACCGGGCTGAAGGCGACTGAGGACAGCTGGGCGGCGTTGGGCATTGTTCATCTCTCGCGTGGCGAACCGTCAGTAAACGGTATGTTGAGAGAGACTTTGCAATCCTCATGCCGAAAAAAAACCCCTGATTAATCAGAGGTTTAGTTTTTAGCCGTCAAAAAAAGCGTCAATCATCTGCCTGATCATCGCCTTCACGACGACTCATGCCGTACTTGCGCATTTTCTCGACCAGCGTTGTGCGGCGGATGCGCAAGCGCTCGGCAGCGCGGGCGACGATCCCGTTGGCATCATCCAGCGCCTGCTGAATCAGACCCTGTTCCAGACCACCCAGGTAGTCCTTCAGATCAAGGCCTTCAGGCGGCAGGACGGCACCGGTTGCGAAGTTGGGCGTGTTGCCGTTGATGGCGACACGTTCTTCCAGATCGCTGCGCAGGCTGTCGACCAGTTGCTCGTCTTCATCATCGACGTAGCGGAATTTCTTCGGCAGCTCAGCGACGCCGATCACACCGTAGGGATGCATGATCGCCATGCGCTCTACCAGGTTTGCCAGTTCACGCACGTTGCCCGGCCAGCCGTGACGACACAGCGACATGATGGCGGCCGAATTGAAGCGGATCGACCCGCGCTTTTCGTGCTCCATGCGCGAGATCAGTTCGTTCATCAACAGCGGGATGTCTTCGACGCGCTCGCGCAGTGGCGCCATCTCGATCGGGAAGACGTTCAAACGGTAGTAAAGGTCTTCGCGGAAGCTGCCCAGCTCGATCATCGACTCGAGGTTCTTGTGCGTCGCCGCGATGATGCGTACGTCAATGCTCTGCGTCTTGTTGCTGCCGACGCGCTCGAACGTGCGCTCCTGCAATACGCGCAACAGCTTGACCTGCATCGGCAACGGCATGTCGCCGATCTCGTCGAGAAACAGCGTACCGCCGTTGGCCAGCTCGAAGCGGCCGGCACGGCTGGTGATGGCGCCGGTGAACGCACCCTTCTCGTGGCCGAACAGTTCGCTTTCCAGCAGCTCAGCGGGAATCGCGCCGCAGTTGACCGGCACGAAAGGCGCGTCACGCCGCTTGGAATGGTAATGAAGGTTGCGTGCCACGACTTCCTTGCCGGTTCCGGATTCACCCAGAATCAGAACACTGGCGTCGGTGTCGGCCACTTGCTGCATCATCTGCCGGACATGCTGAATGGCACGGCTGGTGCCGACCAGACTGCGGAACAGGTTGGGTTCGCGATGACGACCGCGCTCACGCGCCTGATCGTACATCTCACGGTAAACCTGGGCGCGATGCAGGGAGTCGAGCAGCTTGCTGTAGCTGGGCGGCATTTCCAGCGAGGACAAGACCCGACGACGCGCGTCTTCAGGCAGCTCGACTGTAGAATTTTCACCCATCAGCAGCACGGGAAGGAACTCATCCCACGCAGCCACTGTCTTAAGGAGCCCTTGCAGACTGCCCGGTGCATTGACGGTGCCTACCAGCACACACAATACGTCGCGGGTGGATGCCAGAGAACCGACTACCTGCTGCCAGTCCTGGCTTGAGCAGGAGAGGTTCTCTTCGCCTAGGAAGTTCAGGATAACCGCCAGATCGCGGCGGCGCTGGCTATCGTCATCGATTAGCAGAATCTTGATTTCACGCCACATGCAATAACAACTTCCCTAGTCAACTCAATGCCCTTGTAGTAAGGGCAGCTTGGCATCTCAACAGCTGTAATGCTTGGAACGCCAGAAAATAGTAAACATCACTAGTTAAGTCAAAAAAATGCACACAGTCAAATTAATGGCGAACATTTTGTCGGACAATCAAAAGATAAATAAACCGACAAATAAAAGCTAGCCAAAAAGATGATAAACCTTCGATGCGTTTTTTGCGGCCTGCAACTGAGTCATCTCGTCGACAATGGCTTGACGTTCGCCACTGGCTACGTCAATGAGTTGTCGATAGACCCCCAGAAGCTCCTCCAGGTTGCTGCGCAAGCCCGCCTCGTCCGCCGGTGCTTCGGTGACGACGGCGTCGACGCATTCACGGCAGGCCAGGTCCAGTTTGCCGACCGCCTCCCAGTCACGCGCGGCCAGCGCGCCGACCAGCGCTTCACGGGTTTCTTCGATACGCTTGAGCGCAGCACTCATGGGGTGACCTCCTCAATACAGCAAACTATTGCGCCGCGCCAATCGCATCCCAGCCTTCCTTGACCGTAATCAAGAGGCCGGCAACTTCGTCCAGCATTTTGGCGTTGTTTTTGATGTTGGCTTCGGCGAGTCGCTTCATCATGTAGTGATAGAGGTTGTCCTGATTGCGCAACGCGTCGTTCGCGTTTTCGAGATCCAGGCCCTCGCGCAGCCCGCCGATGATAGCAACCGCCTTGCCGATGAAGATGCCTTTGTTGGCCACATCACCACGCGCCATCGCGCCCTTTGCCTGAGCGATGCGGTCGAGGCCGCCCTCCATCAACATCTGGACCAGGCGATGAGGACTGGCTTCAGAGGTCTGTGCCTGTGAGCCAATCTTCTGATACTGCCGCAACGCTAACATCGGATTCATAGGGGACCTCGTAGCCACTCCAGATTCGTATACCCACGCTATCGACGTGGAGTCAAAAAACTTTAGCCTAAAAGCAAAAACCCGACACTAAGTCGGGTTCTTGGCGCTTATATCATTTACGACGCGTTCTTCTGCGCGTTCATGGCCTCGAAGATCGAGGTCACGCTCGAGGCGGTGGCCTTGAGCTGCGCGACCACGAGGTCCATGGCGTTGTATTTCTTGGTCAGTGTGGTGGTCAGGGTTTCGATACGGCGATCCAGGGCTTCCTGCTCGGCGGCCAGTCGTGAAGTAACCTTATTCAGGCTCGTAGTACGTTGCTCCAGTACGCCATCGCTCTTGGTGTAGGGTTCGATGGCTTTGCCCAGACGTGCCAACAGCCCCGTATCACCGGTGAACAACGTCTGAATC
>JARDZH010000321.1 GCA_029240955.1 Pseudomonas sp.
CGCCGAGCTGCCGATGCGCGGACTCGGCGCCGGGACTGATGCTCGCGCAAGACTCGACGAGACTGGACGATAAAAAACCCGTCAAGCGCGAGGCGGGACGGGTTATCAGCCGGTTGGCCGATGCGCGCTGGCTGCGTGACGCTAGTTCATGACCGTGCAATCATGGCCGTGCAATCACGGCCGTGCAATCAGGTCCTCGCAATCATTGGCCTCGCAATCATGGCCGCGATCATAGCCGCAATGTTGACCGTCGTTCATGCGGCCGAAGATGGTCCCCCCGACTGGAATCGAACCAGTATCCCACGCTTAGGAGGCATGTGCACTATCCATTGTGCTACGGGGAGACGCAAAGCGACCGCAATTATAGCTGACGTGCCGTCGAAAGTTCAAAACTTCGCCAAGGCGGCAGGTACAATGCCGTTTTCCGCATCAATTCCCAGTCATGGCAGTCATTACTCTTACATCCGCGCAGCTGGCGTTCGGCCATCATGCGCTTCTCGATCATCCGAATTTTCCCTGGAAAGCGGCGAGCGCGTCGGCCTGATCGGCCGCAACGGTACCGGCAAGTCGTCGCTGCTGAAAATTATCTCCGGCCGCCAGAAGCTCGATGACGGGCTCCTCGTCATGCAGCAGGGGCTGCGCATCGCCTATGTGGAGCAGGAGCCCGTGTTCGATCCGGAGATGCGTGTCTTCGACGCGGTGGCATCCGGGCTGGGCGAGCTCCCGGCCCTGCTGAAGGAGTACGACAGCCTGACGGGGCAGTTCGGCCAGGGCGACGACGATGCGCTGATGGAGCGCATGCATGACATCCAGGTCAAGCTCGATGCCGCCGACGGCTGGAGCATCAATAACCGCGTCGAGCAGACGCTCGAGCGCCTGAACCTCGGGCCGGACGCGTTGCTGAAGACCCTGTCGGGCGGCATGCAGAAGCGCGTCGCGCTGGCCCGCGCGCTGGTTGCCGGCCCCGATGTGCTGCTGCTGGACGAGCCGACCAACCACCTCGATTTCACGTCGATCCGCTGGCTCGAAGGCCTGCTGCGCGATTTTCGCGGCAGCGTGCTGTTCATTACGCACGATCGCTCATTCCTCGACAATGTCGCCACGCGCATCGTCGAACTGGACCGGGGCAGGTTGATGTCCTACCCGGGCAATTTCACCACCTACCAGACGCGCAAGGCCGAACAGCTGGCGATCGAGGAGATCGAGAACGCCAAGTTCGACAAGGTGCTGGCACAGGAGGAAATCTGGATACGCAAGGGAGTCCAGGCACGCCGTACCCGTGACGAGGGGCGCGTCAGGCGGCTCGAACGGCTGCGTGAAGAGCGGACCGCGCGGCGCGACCGGCAGGGGCAGGTCAAGCTGGAGGTGTCGTCGGGGGAGCGCTCCGGCAAGATCGTCGCGGATCTGGAAAACGTCGACAAGCGTTTCGGCGACAAGGTCATCGTGCGCGACTTCAGTTCCACCATCCTGCGTGGCGACAAGGTGGGCCTGATCGGCGCGAACGGCGCCGGCAAGACCACGCTGCTCAAGCTGATCCTGGGCGAAATCGCACCGGACAGCGGCACCCTGAAGCAGGGCACGAAACTGCAGGTGGCGTATTTCGACCAGATGCGCACGCAACTGAACGAGGAAGCCAGCCTGGCCGACACGATCGCCCCCGGCAGCGACTGGGTCGAGATCAACGGGCAGAAGAAGCACGTGATGAGCTACCTGGGCGATTTCCTGTTTGCGCCGGAGCGGGCGCGGTCACCGGTGCGCACCTTGTCCGGCGGCGAGCGCAACAGGTTGCTGCTGGCCCGGCTGTTCGCTAAGCCTGCCAATGTGCTGGTGCTGGACGAGCCGACCAACGATCTCGATATCGATACGCTCGAGCTTCTCGAGGAGTTGCTGGAAGACTACAGCGGCACCGTTTTTCTGGTGAGCCACGACCGTACTTTCATTGATAATGTCGTAACCCAGGTCATCGTTGCCGAAGGTCAGGGCATCTGGCGTGAATTCATCGGCGGCTACTCGGACTGGGAAAGGGTGCGCGCCGCGCCGCAGGCCGAAGCGCCGGCGGGGTCGAAGAAGGGCGACAAGGCCGACTCCAGGCCGCAGGCAGAGCGCGGCGAGGGCGAGAAACAGAAAAAGCTCAGCTATAAGGAGCAGCGCGAGCTCGATAGTCTGCCGGACCTGATTGCCGGGCTCGAACGCGAACAGGCCGCACTGGTCGCCGCGCTGGCCGATCCGGAACTGTACCGCCAGCCTGCCGAGGCGCAACGCGCGAACGCACGCATGGCCGAGATCGACGAGGCGCTGATGGCCGCGCTGGAGCGGTGGGAAGAGTTCGAGTCGCGCCAGGGTTAAATTGTCGAATATTAAAGTTGTGTTACACAGAATAAATTCTTTGAGGCGCAGCGATATTGTTGTAAAATCTACAAATTGAGCCGTCATTGCAGGCGGTACGCAGCGTGATGATTGCGAGGATGGCGGATCGATGACAGCTCAGCACAATAATGCCCCAATGGTCGAGCCGGTCTCGCCTCAGCGCGAGCCCGAAACGAACTTTTTCCGGCGCCCGTCCACGTCCCGCATCCTGCCATTCGCAGCCTATATGGCGTTCGTGGCGATTGCCGACGGGTTGGGGCGGCTGGGCTGGACGGCCGAGGAGCTGCGCTGGTTGTACCCGGTCAAAATCGGTGTCGTACTTGTCCTGTTGCTGGCATGCTGGCGAACTTATGTCGAGCTCGCACGGCCAGCCTTGGGCTGGCGCGCCGCCTGCGAGGCAATCGTCGTGGGCGTCGTGGTCCTCGTGCTATGGGTGAATCTCGATGCGGGCTGGATGCAGGTCGGCAGCTCTGCCGGCTTCGACCCGACGAGCGGCGGCGAGATCGACTGGTGGCTGGTGGCTGTTCGGATCGCAGGTGCGGCGCTGGTCGTGCCGGTGATGGAAGAACTGTTCTGGCGCTCCTTCCTCATGCGCTGGATCGAAAGCCGGAACTTCCTGGCCTTGCGGCCAGCCCTGGTCGGCCTGCAAGCCTTCCTGATTACGGCGGTGCTGTTTGGTATCGAGCATAACCTGTGGTTCGCCGGCGTCGTCGCCGGCGTCGCATACGGCTATCTCTACATGCGCAGCGAAAATCTTTGGTCACCCATCCTGGCGCATGCCGTTACCAACGCCCTGCTGGGGATTTGGGTGGTCTCGACCGCAGAGTGGACTTACTGGTAACATTGCATGGATTATAACGAAGTGATGAGTACAACGATGCGGATCGAATCCAGGGCAGTAGTGCGATGGACGCCAATCATGTTGGCGGCCATGCTTTTTTGTAATGGGGCTGCGGCGCAAATCAGCGATACGATCCATCCGATCGTTTCGCTCGGTTACACCTATGACGATAACTTGTTGCGGCTTCCCGAAAACTATCCGATCGAGCAGCGCTCGGATCGGATGACCCAGTTGCAGGCAGGCGTGCTGTTCGATCGTCCCATTGGCCGGCAGCGCCTGTCGGGCCGTCTGAAGGCCACGCGGGTCACGTTCGATCACTTCGACCAGCTCGACTACAACGGCAAGGATGCCGGCGCCGATCTGGCGTGGCAGGTGGGTAACCATGTCAGCGGCTCGCTCGGTGCCGCCTATGTGCAGTCGCTGACGCCGTTCTCCGATTTTCAGAGCGACGAACGCAATGTGCGCACGCAACGCACTGGAAAGGGCAGTGTCGCGTGGCGCTTCCATCCGAGCTGGCAGGTGCGTGCCGGCGTGAACCGCAACGAGTATGAATACGAACTGCTCTCCCAGCGGGGCAGCAACCGCAACGAGCGGCTGGCCGAAGTGGGATTCGATTACCTGGCGAGCAGCGGCAGCAAGGTGGGCCTGGTCGCGAGCCAGTGGCGCGGTTCCTATGAGAATTCCCGCATCGTCGGGGGGACGCGGTTGGGGGGCGATTTCAAGCAGAACGAACTGAAACTCAATGTGAACTGGCTGGCCAGCGCCGTCACGCAGGTCTCCGTCCTGGCGGGCTATGCCCGCCGCGAATATGCCACTGGCCGCGAATCCGGCGGTGCCGACGGCCGCGTGTCGGCAAGCTGGGCGCCGCTCGGCAAGGTGCGCTTCAACGCGGCGGCCTGGCGCGAATTCGCGGCGGTCGAAAGCACCGTGGCGACCAGCAGCCAGAACACGGGTGGCAGTCTCGGTGCCACCTGGGATGTCTCGTCACATCTCCAGGCAACTGCCAGCTAC
>JARDZH010000322.1 GCA_029240955.1 Pseudomonas sp.
GCGGCGATTGCGGTGCCTGCACGGTGGTGCTCGGCGAGTTGCAGGTCGACGAACAGGGTCAGGATCGGTTGCGTTATCGCAGCATCAATGCCTGCCTGACGTTCATGTCTGCGCTGCATGGCCGGCAACTTATCAGCGTCGAAGACCTCAAGCATCAAGGGCAACTGCACAGCGTTCAGCAGGCGATGGTCGATTGCCACGGTTCGCAGTGCGGGTTCTGCACGCCCGGTTTCGTCATGTCGCTGTTCGCCCTGCAGAAGAACAGCACCGAAGCCGACGCGCAGCGCAGTCACGAAGCGCTGGCGGGCAATCTGTGTCGCTGCACCGGCTATCGACCCATTCTCGATGCGGCAGAAATCGCCTGCACCCAGCGCCAACCCGATCAGTTCGACGAGCATCAGGCGCAGACCGTCAGCCGTTTGCGTGGCATCGCACCGGCTTCGGCGGGCGAACTCAACGATGGTGAGAAACGCTGCCTGGTGCCTCGCAGCCTGGACGAGCTGGCCGACCTTTACCTTGCCCAGCCGACGGCGCGCCTGCTGGCGGGCGGCACCGACCTTGCATTGGAGGTCACACAGCTGCACAGGCCGATCCCACTGATGATCCACGTCGGGCAGATCGCGGACCTGAAGCGCATTGAGCACTTTCCCGATCATCTGGACATCGGCGCCGCCGTCACGCTCACCGATTGCTACGCCGCCCTTGCCGCACAGTACCCGGACTTTGGCGCCTTGTTGCAACGGTTCGCTTCGTTGCAGATCCGTAACCAAGGCACGCTGGGCGGCAATATCGGTAACGCTTCGCCCATCGGCGACTCCCCGCCTCTGCTGATCGCTCTGGGCGCGCGGCTGGTACTGCGCAAAGGCCGCGAGACGCGCGAGCTGGCACTGGAAGATTTTTACATCGGTTACCGCATCACAGTGCTTGAACCCGGCGAGTTCATCGAGAGGATTTTGATCCCGACTGCAACGCCCGAGAGCCTGTTTCGCGCTTACAAGGTGTCCAAGCGTCTCGACGACGACATCTCGGCGGTGTGCGGCGCGTTTCATCTGCAAATGGACGCCGGCGTGATTACCAACGCCAGGGTTGCCTACGGCGGCATGGCGGCGATCCCTCGCCGCGCGACGGCCTGCGAGCAGAGGCTCACCGGTCAGGCGTTGACCAGTGCAGTCATCGAGCAGGCGTGTGCGGCGCTGGCCGAAGACTTCACCCCGCTGACCGATTTCCGCGCCAGCAAAGCGTATCGCCTGCTGGTCGCGCAGAACCTGCTGCGCAAATGCTTCATCGAACTACAGACGCCTCACGTACCGACGCGGGTGACGCATCATGTCTGATCACACACTTCCCCTCACCCACGACGAACGCGTTGCGCTGTTTCAGCAAGGCCTGACCACGGGCGTGGGCCGCAGCGTCAAACACGACAGCGCTGATAAACACGTGTCCGGCGAGGCCGTCTACATTGACGATCGTCTGGAATTCCCCAACCAACTGCACGTTTACGCGCGGCTGTCGGACCGCGCCCATGCGCGGATTCTGCGCGTCGACACCTCGCCCTGCCTGGCGTTTGACGGCGTGCGCATTGTCATCACCCATGAGGATATTCCCGGCCTCAAGGACATCGGCCCGCTGTTGCCGGGTGACCCGCTTCTGGCCATCGACAAGGTCGAGTATGTCGGTCAGCCGGTTCTGGCCGTGGCGGCACGCGACCTCGACACCGCACGCCGGGCGGCCATGGCGGCGATCATCGAGTACGAGGATCTGGAGCCAGTGCTGGACGTGGTGCAAGCGCTGCGGCACAAACATTTCGTGCTTGACAGCCACACTCACCGCCGTGGCGATTCTGCTGCCGCACTGCGCAACGCGCCGCACCGTGTGCAAGGCACTCTGCACATCGGCGGGCAGGAGCATTTCTATCTGGAAACCCAGATCGCTTCGGTGATGCCCACCGAAGACGGCGGGATGATCGTCTACAGCTCGACCCAGAACCCGACTGAAATCCAGAAGCTGGTCGCCGAAGTGCTGGCCGTGCCGATGAACCGCATCGTGGTCGACATGCGGCGCATGGGCGGCGGTTTCGGTGGCAAAGAGACTCAGGCCGCAGGCCCGGCATGCCTGTGCGCAGTGATCGCCCGCCTGACCGGCCAGCCGACCAAGATGCGCCTGCAACGCACCGAAGACATGCAGATGACCGGCAAGCGGCATCCGTTCTACGTCGAGTACGACGTCGGCTTCGATGACGACGGCAGGCTGCACGGCATTCAGCTGGATCTGGCCGGCAACTGTGGTTATTCGCCGGATCTGTCGGGGTCGATTGTCGACCGCGCGATGTTCCATGCTGACAATGCCTACTACTTGGGCGATGCGACCATTAACGGCCATCGCTGCAAGACCAATACCGCGTCCAATACCGCTTACCGGGGCTTCGGCGGCCCGCAAGGCATGGTCGCGATCGAGGAAGTGATGGACCGCATCGCCCGCTTTCTCGGCAAGGACCCGCTGGCGGTGCGCAAGGCGAACTATTACGGCAAGACCGAGCGCAACGTCACCCACTACCATCAGACGGTCGAGCACAACCTGCTGGCCGAGATGACGGCGGATCTGGAGCAGAGCTGTCAGTACACCGAGCGTCGCGAGGCGATTCGTGCGTTCAATGCCGCCAGTCCCGTTCTCAAAAAAGGCCTGGCGCTGACGCCGGTGAAATTCGGCATTTCCTTCACCGCCAGCTTTCTCAATCAGGCCGGCGCGCTGATCCACATCTATACCGACGGCAGCATTCACCTGAACCACGGCGGTACGGAAATGGGCCAGGGCTTGAACGTGAAGGTGGCGCAAGTCGTGGCCGAGGTGTTTCAGGTCGACATCGGGCGTATCCAGATCACGGCGACCAACACTGACAAGGTGCCGAATACTTCACCCACCGCTGCGTCCAGCGGCGCCGACCTGAACGGCAAGGCGGCGCAGAATGCCGCCGAGATTCTCAAGCAGCGTCTGACCGAGTTTGCCGCCCGCTATTACGACGTGCCGGAGCAGGAAGTCGTATTCAGCAACGGCCACATTCGGGCTGGCGAGCATCTCCTAACCTTTGCCGAGCTGGCGCAGCAGGCGTGGATTGGGCAGGTGTCGCTGTCGAGCACCGGCTATTACAAAACCCCCAAGATTCACTACGACCGTAGCCAGGCGCGGGGTCGGCCTTTCTACTATTTCGCTTTCGGCGTAGCCTGCGCTGAGGTGCTGGTCGACACCTTGACCGGCGAGTACAGAATGCTGCGCACCGACATCCTTCATGACGTCGGCGCTTCGCTGAACCCGGCCATCGATACCGGCCAGGTGGAAGGCGGTTACATTCAGGGCGTCGGCTGGCTGACCTGCGAGGAACTGGTGTGGGATGCCAAAGGCAAGCTGCAAACCTGCGGACCCGCGTCGTACAAGATCCCGACCGCCGCCGACATGCCTGAGGATTTGCGCGTGACGCTGGTGGAAAACCGCAAGAACCCCGAAGACACGGTGTTCCATTCCAAGGCGGTCGGCGAGCCGCCGTTCATGCTCGGCATCGCGGCCTGGTGCGCGATCAAGGATGCGGTGGCGAGCCTGGGTGATTATCGCTTTCAGCCCGACATCGACGCGCCTGCCACGCCGGAGCGGGTGCTCTGGGGTTGCGAACACATGCGCAACACAGCCCGTAGGAGCGGAACGCCGCCCGGCGCGCTTGCCCGCGATGACGTCGGTGCAGGCAATATATCTCCGTCGGCAGGAACACCGTCGTCGCGGACAAGCGCGCTCCTACAGGGGAGTGAGCCATGAACGACTGGATCAGCGCGCTCGCCGAGCTTCAAGCGCGCGATGAACCCTGCGTGCTGGTGACCATCATCGAAGAACGCGGCTCTACCCCGCGCAATGCCGGGTCGAAGATGGTGGTCAGCGCCGAGCGGATCTACGACACCATCGGCGGCGGTCATCTTGAATACAAGGCCATGGACATCGCTCGCCAGATGCTGACCGACGCGCAAACCGACACGCGGCTTGAGCGGTTCACTCTCGGCGCCAGCCTCGGCCAGTGCTGCGGCGGCGTGAATGTCCTGCTGTTCGAACCCATGGGTCGCCCACAGGCGCAGATCGCGGTGTTCGGCGCAGGCCATGTCGGGCGTGCGCTGGTGCCTTTGCTCGCCGCGCTGCCGTGCCGGGTGCGCTGGATCGACAGCCGCGAGGATGAGTTT
>JARDZH010000323.1 GCA_029240955.1 Pseudomonas sp.
AGCGACCCCACCACCGATGTCGCGGGCTACGCTCCCTCCCACAGGTTCGGTGACGTGCCCAAAGCTACATGTCACTGAACACGCGATAACGGATGTACCCACAAATAGCGATCACCCCGCTATCGCAGGTCGCGGGCAAGCGCGCTCTACGGGTGTCAGTGGTTGATGAACAACGGATAAAGAGACGCGACCAGCAGAATCGCCATGACCCCGTTGAACACCCGTAACCCGACAGGATTGCGCAAGACATTACGCAACAAACTCCCAAACCCCGCCCAGATACCCACGCTCGGCAAATTGATCAGCGCAAACACAGCCGAAATCACCACCACATTCGTGAAATAACCCTGCATCGGCGTATACGTACTGATCGCACCGATCGCCATGATCCACGCCTTGGGATTGACCCACTGAAACAACGCCGCACCCAGAAAACTCTGAGGATCGCCCCTGCTTTGATCCGAATCCGACGCCGGGCCGGACGTGGCAATCTTCCACGCCAGATACAACAGATAGGCAGCACCCGCGTAACGCAGAATCGTATACAGCATCGGCCACGCCTTGAATGCGCTGCCAAGCCCCAGACCCACGCCCAGCACCAACAGAAAGAACCCAACGCAGATGCCCAACATGTGCGGGATGGTACGGCTGAAACCGAAATTGACCCCCGATGCCAACAGCATCATGTTGTTCGGGCCGGGTGTAACAGACGTGACGAAGGCAAACAGCGCGAACGCCAGCAAAAGATCGAAAGTGAGCGGCATGGCGCAGTCCGGAAAGTCATGAAGGCAGGCCCTCACCCTATCGGAGCGTCGCTCGAAAACACATAAACAGTTAGGTAAAACTTTAAGCAGTACAGTTTGCAATCAGTAACCGAAACGCCGGATCTGTTACTGAAATTCAGCTCTGTGGGGAGCGCAGCATTTCACCGTTATCAGCACTGACTTCACCTTGATCGTCAAAGGCACGAACCTGCTGGATCTGTGGATTGGCCAACAACTGTGCCTTGCGAGCGTGGTATTCCTCGAATGACAAGCCACGACGGTTCAGGTCTTCAAGGGCAAGTTGCTGAGTCTCTTCGGCAGTGTAAGGACGCAACTCCACGGCGTAGTGGGTCGAGCATCCGGACAGGACGGCAGCGGAAAACAACAGGGTAGCGGCAACGAAGCGATTCATGTGGGGCCTCCATTCGGGCTTGATTCGGGAATGAATCAAGGTTAAGCCCGACGCCGGCGCCGCAGAAATCACCCGTCGTGATAGTAGCTATCGACCTTCCTGCGCGAACTCGATCAACACCTCGCGCAATGCCTGTGCGGCGGCCGACAGTTTGTGGTCGGCGAGCATGGTCAGCCCGATACGGCGCTCGATGCGAGGCTCCACAAGCGGCACGCAAACCGCGCCCAGTTCTTCCATCTGCTGGATGCACAGCGATGGCACTGCGCTGACGCCCAGACCGTTGGCGACCATGCGGCCGATGGTCGACAGTTGATGGCTTTCAAAGGCCACCGACAGCTTTCCGTGCCGAGCCAGAATTGCCTGCTCCAGCAGCAACCGGACTGCCGAGGGGCGCTGCAAGGCGATGAAATCTTCGAGGAGCAGTTCGTCCCAGGCCACTTCGCGGCGCCGTGCCAATGGAGAATCGGCGGCGACTACAGCGACGAAGCGGTCCATGTAAAACGGAGTGAACAACAGTGAGTTGCTGGATTCCGGCTCGAAGCCGATGCCCAGCTCCACCCGCCGGTGGCGAACCATTTCCAGCACCTGTTCGTTGACCACGTCATGCACCGCAACGTTGACCCGCGGATAACGTCCGCGAAATACCTTCAGTGCGCCGGGCAGCAGGTTGCCGGCAAACGACGGCATGGCCGCGACCGACACCTTGCCCATCTGCAAAGTGAAACGCTGCCGCAGCAGCTCTTCGGTGTTGTCCCAGTCCGCCAGCAGCTGACGCGCCAGCGGCAACAGAATCTCGCCCTCGGGCGTCAGCGCCACGTTGCGGGTGGTGCGGCTGAGCAACTGCCCGCCCAAGTCATCCTCCAGGCTCTTGATCGCCAGGCTCAAGGCCGGTTGTGACAGGTGCAGGCGCTCGCCGGCCTGAGCGAAGCTCAAGCATTCGGCCACCGCCAGAAAAGCCCGGAGCTGCTTCACGTTCATATATTTGCTTTGCTTATCAATCCATCAGAAAAACAAAATTAACAAATCACTGATAGCGAGAGAAGATGCCGGCAACGCTATTTTCCGGCGCTGCTGCCGGCCCACAAATAATAAAGGCGGATCATCATGGCTGGACTCGACAAACGAGTGGCAACTTACGAAGAGGCCCTCGCCGGGCTGACCGATGACATGACAGTGCTGTGCGGCGGCTTCGGTCTGTGCGGTATTCCGGAAAATCTCATCGCTCAGATCAAACGCATGGGCATCCGCGGTCTGACGGTGGTGTCCAACAACTGCGGCGTCGACGGCTTCGGCCTGGGCATCCTGCTCGAAGACCGCCAGATCCGTAAGATGGTCTCTTCCTACGTGGGTGAAAACGCCCTCTTCGAGCGCCAGTTGCTCAGCGGCGAACTGGAAGTCGAACTCACCCCTCAAGGCACGCTCGCAGAGAAAATGCGCGCCGGCGGCGCTGGTATTCCCGCTTTCTACACGGCGACCGGCTTCGGCACACCCGTGGCCGACGGCAAGGAGTCGCGCCAGTTCAACGGTCGCAACTACATTCTTGAAGAAGCCATCACCGGCGACTTCGCTCTGGTCAAAGGCTGGAAAGCCGACCACTTCGGCAACGTGATCTATCGCCACACCGCGCAGAACTTCAATCCGGTCGTCGCCACTGCGGGCCGCATTACCGTGGTCGAGGTCGAGGAGATCGTCGAGCCCGGCGTGCTGCTGCCCACTGAAATCCATACGCCCGGCATCTATGTCGATCGGGTGATTCAGGGCACTTTCGAAAAGCGCATCGAACAGCGCACCGTCCGCAAATCCTGAACGCCGGGCGCCGCTCCTTCGAGCAGCGGAAGATAACAACAAAGAGATTTCAGACCATGGCACTTTCTCGCGAACAAATGGCTCAACGCGTGGCACGCGAACTCAAAGACGGTTACTACGTGAACCTGGGCATCGGCATTCCGACGCTGGTCGCCAACTACGTCCCGGACGGCATGGACGTGATGCTGCAATCGGAAAACGGGCTGCTGGGGATGGGCGCGTTTCCAACCGAAGAAACCATCGATGCCGACATGATCAATGCCGGCAAGCAGACCGTGACCGCCCGCGTTGGCGCGTCGATTTTCTCGTCGGCCGAATCCTTCGCCATGATCCGTGGCGGGCATGTGGACCTGACCGTGCTGGGCGCTTTCGAGGTGGACGTCGAAGGCAATATTGCCTCGTGGATGATTCCCGGCAAGCTGGTCAAGGGCATGGGCGGTGCGATGGATCTGGTGGCTGGCGCCGAGAACATCATCGTCACCATGACGCATGCCTCCAAGGACGGCGAATCCAAACTGCTGAGCCGCTGCAGCCTGCCGCTGACCGGCGCGGGCTGCATCCGCAAGGTCCTGACCGATCTGGCCTATCTTGAAATCGAGAACGGTGCGTTCGTTCTGCGCGAGCGTGCGCCGGGCGTCAGTATCGAGGAGATCCAGGCCAAGACCGCCGGCAAGCTGATCGTGCCGGATGATGTGGTTGAAATGAGTTTCTGAACCGGGCGAATCATACGCAGCCGTCGCGGGCAAGCGCGCTCCTACACGAACACGACGATCGTGTAGGAGCCAGCTTGCTGGCGAGACGTTCGTTCAGACAAAACACGCTGCCTGTACGTGAAGACGTAACTACGGCTAAAGCTGCCCGCACTCCTGCTGACACTAAAAAATAACTACAAAAGGTACATCCCTTGGCCGCTGATATCGAAGAAAGCCGCTCCGCCCGCTTTGCCCTGCGCTGTGCCGCATGGGCCGAGCGCTGGTTCCCTGACTCATGGGTGTTCGCCGCGCTCGCGGTCGTTATCGTGACCCTTGCCACGTTGGCCATTGGTGCCCGACCCGCCGAGGCCGCGAAGGCATTCGGTGACGGGTTCTGGAGCTTGATCCCTTTCACCATGCAGATGGCTTTCGTGGTGATTGGCGGCTACGTGGTCGCCAGCTCGCCACCGGCCGTGCGCCTGATCGACCGGCTCGCCCGCATTCCAAGCAACGGGCGCTCGGCCGTGGCCTGGGT
>JARDZH010000324.1 GCA_029240955.1 Pseudomonas sp.
CATGAGCAGTCCTGAACCGAAAGCCCAGTCGACGCTGGCGATCTATTTCCGCCTTTTGGCTTACGTGCGTCCTTACGCCGGCCTGTTCATCCTGAGTATCGTTGGCTTTCTGATCTTCGCATCGACCCAACCGATGCTCGCCTACATCCTGAAATATTTTGTTGACGGCCTGGCCAATCCGGAGGCCAGCCTGTTTCCCGGCAACCCTTATCTGGGCAAGTTGCAGTTGCTCGAAAGCGTGCCTTTACTGATCGTGCTGATTGCTGTTTGGCAAGGCGTCGGTTCGTATCTGGGCAACTACTTTCTGGCGCGGGTCTCTCTCGGCCTGGTGCATGACCTGCGTGTGGTTCTGTTCAACAAGCTGCTGGATCTGCCCAACAGCTATTTCGACAAGAACAACTCCGGCCACCTGATTTCCCGCATCACCTTCAACGTGACCATGGTCACCGGAGCGGCCACCGACGCGATCAAAGTGGTGATCCGTGAGGGCATGACGGTGATTTTCCTGTTCTGCACCCTGTTGTGGATGAACTGGAAGCTGACGTTGGTGATGGTCGCCATCCTGCCGGTCATCGGCCTGATGGTGAACAGCACCAGCAAGAAATTTCGCAAGCAGAGCAAAAAGATTCAGGTCTCGATGGGTAACGTCACGCACGTTGCGTCCGAGACGATTCACGGCTACCGCGTGGTTCGCAGCTTTGGTGGTGAAACCTATGAAAAGGTGCGCTTCCACGACGCCAGCCAGAGCAATACCGACAAACAGCTGACCATGACCAAGACCGGTGCGGTATATACGCCGATGCTGCAATTGGTGACATATAGCGCCATGGCGGTGGTGATGTTTCTGGTGCTGTACCTTCGTGGTGATGCATCGCCTGGTGATCTGGTGGCCTACATCACCATGGCCGGCCTGCTGCCAAAACCGATTCGCCAGCTCTCGGAAGTCAGTTCTACGATCCAGAAGGGCGTGGCAGGCGCAGAGAGCATTTTCGAGCAGCTGGACGAGCCGGCAGAAGTCGATAACGGCACGGTCGAGCGAGACCGCCTGCAAGGTCGCCTCGAAGTACGCAACCTCAGCTTCAGTTATCCCGACAGTGACAAGAAGGTCCTTGATGACATCAGTTTCGTCGTCGAACCGGGACAAATGGTCGCGCTGGTCGGTCGTTCCGGAAGTGGCAAGTCCACCTTGGCCGGTCTGATTCCACGCTTCTACCAGCACGAGCAGGAACACGGGCAGATTCTGCTCGATGATGTGCAGGTACAGGACTTGACCCTGCGCAGCCTGCGTCGGCAGATTGCCCTGGTGACCCAGCAGGTCACGCTGTTCAACGACACGGTGACCAACAACATCGCTTACGGCGACCTGGCCGGGGCGCCGTTCGAAGAAGTCAAACGCGCGGCCACCGAAGCCTACGCCGATGAGTTCATCGTCAAGATGCCGCAGGGCTATGAAACCCTGGTCGGCGAAAATGGTGTGTTGCTGTCCGGTGGTCAGCGTCAGCGCATCGCCATCGCACGTGCATTGCTCAAGGATGCGCCGCTGTTGATTCTCGATGAGGCCACGTCGGCCCTCGATACGGAATCGGAACGGCATATCCAGGCGGCTCTCGATCATGTGGTGCAGAACCGCACGACGCTGGTCATCGCTCACCGTTTGAGCACCATCGAAAAGGCCGACCTCATTCTGGTCATGGACGAAGGCAAGATCGTCGAGCGCGGCACCCATACTCAACTCCTGGCGCAGAATGGCTATTACGCACGCTTGCACGCCAAAGAGTTCGAAGAAGGCGACGAGCCGCAACCGACCCATGTGACCGACCTATGCTGACGGCGTTTCGCGTTTGGCGGGAGCGCGGCTGGAGCGAGATTGATCAGGCAGCCTACGCACAGGCATGGCAGCGCTTCGGTGGCAGTTTTGCAACTCATCCTGAAGTGGTGGAGCGGCTGTCGGCGTTTGTCGGCATCAAGCTGCACTACCTGGGCTGGGTCGTCGATGGCGAAGTCGTCGCGGCTGTTGCTTGCTGGGGCAGGCACGCCGCGCTGTCCAAGGAAGTGCTCAAACGCGAAGGCAAGCGTGGGCTGCTGGACATAGGCAATGCCGAACTGATTCTGCCGATTGCTGCGGATGTCGTGGTTCCGGTGCGTCAGCGTATGGCCTATGTCTCGCAGCTCAACGCCGAGCAGATCAGCACCCTGCGCGCTCAGCCCGAAGGGCTGGCACTGGCGCGGCTGCCTGAAGATTATTCGAAGAAGTTTCGCTACAACCAGCGTCGCGAACAGCGCCTGCTGGAAGAGGCGGGTGGTGCGCTGATTCCGATGTCCGACTTGACGCCGCAAGAGCAGGCCGCCGCTTATGGTGATCTGTTCCAGCGCCGCTGGGGTTTCGAGGTGCCTGGCAAGGCCGGGCTGGTCGAAGTCTTCACGCTGCTGCGCGAGTTCATGACCGGTTCGGTAGTGGTGCTCGAGTCGGCGCCGGTCGCCATCCAGATTCTCTACCGTGTCGAAGCGCCGCAATGGGTATCGCTGGAATACGTCAACGGTGGTGTCGACCCGCAAAGCCGCGAGTTCAGTCCCGGCAGCGTGTTGAGTTTCGTCAACACCCAGCAGGCGTGGGCGGATGCTCAGGCACTGGGCAAGACACTGCGCTATTCGTTCGGCCGTGCCGACCGCGAATACAAGGATCGCTGGTGCCACACGGTGCCCGTCTACAAGGTCTGAAACCATGACTGCTCGCAAGCAACAGCTCCTGAAAGCCCATCGACGCAGCAAGCGCTTGTTCCTGATTGCGTTCTTGGTCGTGCTGTTGGCGGCCGGCTTCTTGCTGGGCTGGTGGCTGGTGCCGGTGCTGCTGGTCTTGGCGTGGGTGGCGCATGAGGCGTGGTTTGCCGACCACCTGTTCTATCGCGCAAGCGACGACTATCAGTACAACTTTCCCAGCGGTACGCCGCGTCAATCCGTAGAACTGGATGCTGGAATCGTGCGTCTGAGCGAGCCGCTGGCGCCGGGTGAAACGCTGCTGCTGGAGCTCAAGATAACGGCCAAGTGGCTGGGCCGCTGGCGGGATCCCTATGTCGAACTGGGTGGCGATCGCCAGGATTTTGAGCGTGGCGTCGGCGGGCGGCGCTTTCTCAATCTGTCCGGGCAGGCGGCGGCGCTTGGCGACAATACCCTGACAGTGCGTGGTCGGCATTGCACGCTGAGTTCCAGCGGCACACTGTGGATCATGCGCAATCCCGATTACGCGCAGCAACGGGTCATGGTCATCGCGCCCCACGCCGATGATGCCGAGCTGGCGGCTTTCGGGCTTTACAGTCGCTGCAAAGAAGCGAGCATCGTCACCCTGACCCAGGGCGAAATCGAGGCCGAAGACTTCCAGCGCCTCGGGCTGGACAAGGCTCAGGCTGCTCGCTTGAAGGGCAGGCTGCGCGGTTGGGACAGCCAGAGCATTCCATTGTGGGGCGGGGTGCCGGCCAGTCATTGTGTACAGCTGGGCTACTACTGCCTGCAATTGCCGGCGATGGCTGAGGAGCCGGGCAAACCATTCGGCTCGCGGGAATCCGGCGAAAACGATGTGCGCAGTGTTCGGCAGCACAATCCGATCAAACTCCCCGGCGATGTCGATGGCGCGCCGACCTGGATCAATCTCGTCGGTGATATACGGCAATTGCTCGAGCACTTTCGGCCCGAAGTCGTTGTCACTCCGCATCCCGAACTGGATCCGCACAGCGATCACGTCGCTACTACCCGTGCTCTGCTGGAAGCCATCGCCGCCAGTACGTGGAAACCGTCGACGTTGCTGATGTACGCCAATCATCTGCATGACAATGACCGCTGGCCCATGGGCCCGGCCGGTGGCGGTATCGCGCTGCCGCCGGCAGTCGAGCCGTTGCCGTCCGATCGTCTGTGGAGTCCATTGCTGTCAGCGGATGTGCAGTTGGACAAGGCGATGGCGCTGGCCATGGAGCATGACCTGCAGGGCCCGCTCGGATTCAAGCGGCAGTCGCGCCGGGTGATCCAGCAAGTGCTGGCCGGACGTCGCTGGCCTGTCACAGGCAGTAACGAGTTTTTCCGCAAGGCTGTTCGCCGCCACGAACTGTTCTGGGTCCGCGACCTTTCAGATTGAGGCGGACGGCGCTTTACCCTGTGGTAATATCGCGCCCCTGTTCATTTTGTATGTGGGTTGCTCCATGAAGTTGTCCATGCCGCG
>JARDZH010000325.1 GCA_029240955.1 Pseudomonas sp.
AGCTTGTTGCGGTCCGACAGCAAGTGTGACGACACCAGTTCGCCGCTGTACGGGTTGATCTCGGCCGTTTGATACATCAGCGGATACCAGCTGCGGCCACCGACCTGCATATTGCTGTAGGCGTTGAACGGCGGAGTGATGAAGCTGGCTTCCAGCCCGGGAATCTTCTGGCGCGCGACTTCGATGGCCTTGTCCAGGCTGACGGTCGGTGCCGGACTGCCGTCGGCGGTCAGGGGCACGGCACTGTGCGGGATGATCGCAGTGGCAGCGGAACGGCTGGAAATGCTGATCTGGTTATCGCCCAGGATGGCCTGAATCAGGAACCAGGTGCCGGTGATGGAAATGACCGCAATGAACCAGATCGACCAGACGCCGGTCAGGCGATGCACATCGCCCCACATGATCCGCGGGCCCTGGTCGAAACGCACCGGCTTGAAGAAGCCTTTCCAGAATTTCTTGTAGACCACCAGCCCGGTAACCAGGGAGGCCAGCAACGGTATGCCCAGCAGCGAGACCAGATACCAGCCCCACGAGTAGCCATTGGTGAACGGCACCAGCCACCAGCCGTGCAGGGCGCGGGTGAAGCGGCGGAAGTCGAACGACGGCGTCACGCCCTGAATCACCCCGGTGTACGGGTTGACGTAGGTGGGCACGGACCGGCCGTCGGGGTAGGTGATGAACACGCTCAAGGCAAAGTAATCGCCGTCGGGCTGCATGATGGTCCCGACGATCAGGTCCGGCTCATTGCGCTCGATGGTCGCGCGGATCTGCTCGAAGCTCATTCGCGTGGCGTCATCGGATGGCTTGTTTTCGCGCATCTCGGAGTTGGACAGCCACATGATTTCCTTGCTGACCACTGCCAGCATGCCGGTCACACAGACGATCAGCACGAAAAACCAGATCGGCAGGGCAAGCCAGCTGTGGACAAGGAACCAGATTTTTGAACGTGACTTTTTGGACATGAGGAAACGGTCTCGATTCACCGTGCAAGGCGGCCGTGAGGCAGGGCATTTGCCGGTGCGTTACTGGAAAAACAGGCGTCGCATCCGCTCGGCATGACGAATCCGGACGAAAAAATGCGTGCGCAACAGATGCATATACCTAAAGACGAATGAGAACGAAATACCCAAGATAATATTTTGCATTCGCCACTGATTAAGTGTTTCTGCATATGTCAGAAAATCGGGCGTTTTTACGCCCTTTTTAACTTTCTCAAGGCCGGTTTCGTTCAATCAGAACGTCGGTATCACGCCCTGGAGAAAACACCATGAGTCACGCGTTGAGTTTGGATATCCGGCCGTTGCTGGCTGGCGGCGGCACCTTGCCCATGCTGGTCCAGGCACCCGAGCCGGGCCTGGACTTGATGGAAGCGCTGAGCGAACTCAAGCCGCTGGTCGCCGAACACCTCTACCGAAGCGGCGGCATCCTGTTTCGCGGCTTCGAAGTTGGCGGGGCGGAGGCGTTTCGCGAGTTCGCGGCAGGCTTTGGCGATCCGCTGCTCAACTACGAATTCGGTTCGACTCCGCGCAGCAACGTCACCAAGGGCGTCTACACCTCCACCGAATACCCGGCGCATCAGAGCATTCCACTGCACAACGAACAAGCCTACACCCTCGATTGGCCGATGAAGATCTGGTTCTACAGCATGATCGCGGCCGAAACCGGCGGCGAAACGCCCATTGCCGACAGTCGGGAAATCTACCGCCGGATTCCGGCTCGCATCCGCGAGCGGTTCGTCGAGAAGAAACTGATGTACGTCCGCAATTACGGCAACGGGCTGGACGTGGACTGGAGCCAGGTCTTCAACACTGAGGATGAAAGCGTAGTCGAGGCGTACTGCCGCGCGCATTCGATCGAGTGTGAATGGAAGGACGACGGCGAACTGCGCACCCGCCAGATCTGCCAGGCGGTGGCGCGGCATCCGGTGACTCAGGACACCGTCTGGTTCAATCAGGCGCACCTGTTCCACATCTCCAACCTGCAACCGGAGGTGCGCGAGACGCTGCTGGATGTGGTGGACGAAGAGGATTTGCCGCGCAACGTCTATTACGGCGACGGCTCGCCGATCGAGGAAAGCCTGCTGGACGAGATTCGCGGCGTACTGGATGACTGCACCGTGAAATTCCCCTGGCTGGAGAACGACGTGCTGATGCTCGACAACATGCTCAGCGCGCACTCTCGCTCGCCGTTCACCGGCAAGCGCAAAGTGGTGGTGGCAATGGCGCAAGGACACTCCGAGTAGGAGCGCGCTTGCCCGCGACAGGGCCTGTACATCCACAACATCTCCGTCGCCAGAAACAAAGCCGTCGCGGGCAAGCGCGCTCCTGCACGAACATGCGCCAAACCTTGCTAAATATTTCACGCCCACTTCGTTCTTGTTGATACGACCCGCCTCATGGTCAGGCTCATCAGCAAGGACCCTCGCATGATCCCCGAACACGCCCAGAAACTCGCCCGTCGCTTCGTCGAATTGCCGCTTGAGAAGCGTCGGCTGTTCCTTGACGGCATGCGCCGGGAGGACATCGATTTTGCCTTGCTGCCCATTCCGTCCTGCGAAGGGCTGGCCGAGCGCGACGGTCTCTCCTATGCCCAGTTGCGCATGTGGTTCCTCTGGCAGCTGGACCCGCACAGCCCGGCCTACAACCTGCCGATGTCGGTCTGCCTGAACGGCGCGCTCGATCTGCCGCTGCTGGAACAGGCGTTCAGCCAACTGGTCGCTCGGCATGAAAGCCTGCGCACCACCTTCGGCCAGGACGGCGACCGCGTATTCCAGCGCGTCGCCGCGCCTGCGCCCGTCAGCATCGCACTTACGGACCTGAGCCACCTGCCGGAACAGCAGCGCTGGGCGCACGCCCATCAGGCAATCGCCGAACAGTCGACCCAGGCGTTCGATCTGCAACACGGCCCGCTGTATACGCTGCGCGCGCTACGTCTGGCCGAGCAGGAATACCTGCTCCTGATCAACCTGCACCACATGATCACCGACGGTTGGTCGATGAACGTGCTGATCGACGAGTGGCTGCGCGCCTACGACGCGCTTGAAGCCGGGCGGCCCCTGTCATTCACTCCGCTGACCGTCCACTACCGCGATTACGCGCTGTGGCAGCGCAGCTGGCTTGAGGCGGGTGAGCAGCAACGGCAGCTCGATTACTGGCGCGCCCACCTGGGCGATGAGCATCCGGTGCTGGAGCTGCCGACCGACCGCCAGCGCCCGGCGCTGCCCAGTCATGCCGGCGAGCGGCTGGACATCACCCTGCAACCGGAACTGCTGCGCGACCTGAAAACCCTGGCCCAGCGCGAAGGTGTCACGCTGTTCGTGGTGCTGCTGGCGTCGTTCAAATGCCTGCTGCACCGCTACAGCGGGCAGACCGACATTCGCGTCGGCGGCCTGATCGCCAATCGCACCCGAAGCGAAACCGAAGGCTTGATCGGCTGCTTCATCAACAGCCAGGTGCTGCGCAGCGAAGTCACCGCGCAGACCCGTTTTGTCGACCTGATGCGCTCGGTCCGCGAGGCCTCGACCGGCGCCCAGGCGCATCAGGAACTGCCGTTCGATGCCGTCATCGATGCCCTGCAGCCCGAGCGCAGCCAGAGCCACACTCCATTGTTTCAAGTGATGTTCAACCACCAGCCGGTGGTCGCGGACTTGCTCGACAAGCGCCTGAGCTGTGGCTTGCGCGTCGCCAACCTGCCCGCAGAGCATCTGGCCTCGGCGGGGCGCACGCACGCGGCGGCCAGCGACTTGATGCTGGCGACCAGCGGCGAGGGCGAGCACCTTCACGCGGCATTCACTTACGCCACCGACCTGTTCGATGCGCAGACCATTGCGCGCATGGCCAGCCACTGGCGCAATCTGCTGGCATCGGCCTGCGCTGACCCGCAGCAGACCGTCGGTGCAATGTCGATGCTGGCCAGTGAAGAGCGCCAGCAGTTGCTCGACGTCGAGGCGGCAGACACAGCCAGCACGGCGACGCCTGCGCATCGCCTGTTCGAAGCTCAGGCAGAACGTATGCCGGACGCCACCGCACTGATTCTGGCGGGCGCCCCCCAGTCTCCAACGCTCAGCTATCGCGAACTGAACCTGCGCAGCAATCGACTTGCTCACCGCCTGTTAAGCGCGGGCGTCGGGCCGGACGTTTTGGTCGGCGTTGCACTGGGTCGTTCGCTGGACATGGCCGTGGCGCTGCTGGCGGTTCTGAAA
>JARDZH010000326.1 GCA_029240955.1 Pseudomonas sp.
GCTCGAAGGCGGCCGAGGGGGCGGTGGAGCTGGTTCGAGAACTGGCGGCGCGCGGCTATCGGCTTGGCGTGCTGACCCGCAATGCACGGGAACTGGCGCATATCACCCTGGAGGCCATTGGTTTGGCCGACTGTTTTGCCGTGCAGGATGTGCTCGGTCGTGACGAAGCCACTCCCAAACCGCATCCCGCAGGTTTGCTGAAGCTGGCCAGCGCCTGGGAAGTCGAGCCTTCGCAAATGGTGATGGTCGGTGATTACCGGCATGACCTGGATTGCGGACGTGCCGCTGGTGCAAAGACCGTGCTCGTCAACCTGCCTGAAAACCCATGGCCAGAACTGACCGATTGGCATGCAGTGGATTGCAATGCCCTGCGCGGGATGCTTGGCTGAAATGAGCGCTGGCCCCGTCGCGAGCTGCGCTCCCTCCCACAAAAGCCAGGTGAGCACACTTCCTGTAGGAGCCAGCTTGCTGGCGAGACGTCAGTCAGAGCGCAACATTTTCAGCGTCTGTGCTGACGCTTCGCCAGCAAGCTGGCTCCTACAGTGTGAGTGCTCGCTGGGCTGTTGTGGGAGGGAGCGAAGCTCGCGATGGAGCCGCCGCGATCTGTCAGGCAATGACGCTGTTCATCAAAACGCCTTGAACAACACCGCCTGCCCCTCGGGCGAGGTGAAGATGCCGTCGCCGCTGTGGCCGACTTTGGGCACGATCACCAAGCGCTGATTCAAACCCTCCGGATGACGCTTCTCCAGATACTTGAAGTAATTCTCGCCACGCTGCAAACGCGACTCACCCTGTGCTTCCGCAGCGCAGGTCTTGTCCAGCGCCGGGTGATTGCGGTCGGTATCGAGCTCACCGAGCAGGTAGGTCACGTCACGCTTCACGTAGGCCTTTTCAATCTCCGCTGCCGTTTCCTTTCCCGAATAAAACGGCATTTTCTTCAGACCATATTTCCACTCATCGAACCCCGGGCAGTTCTGTGCCGAGACCGGTAATGGCCGCTCGGCATCGAAATAAGCGTAGGACGACGGGTTGGCGATCACGTAACGCAGCTTCACGCCTTCGCGGTGCAGCAGGGCGTCTTCCTTGCCGCCGATCATGGCGTAACGCTGTACCACTTGAGCACCGCCAGAATGCCCGGCGATGACGATCTCCTTCAGGTTGGGAAACAGCTTGCTGTCGCTCAGACGCTTGAGGATGTGGTCCAGCACCAGAAACGAACTGACCGGCTTAGGGCCGACGGCGGTCGCGCCTTCCATCCAGTTGTTGTGATGCCAGCGCAGAATGGACTCGGGCAGGCGATGCGCAACGATATCCTGCTCATCCAGAAACTGCGGCGCGATCAAGAGCGTCTTGCTGCGTTCCTTGGACTGGTTGGCTGCCCGCTCGATGCTGCGCAAGTAGGTCTGAGCGTTGCGCAACCGGCCGTGCAGCACAATGACCACGCGCTCGATGCGCGGCTTGGGATGAATCCATTCCTGACTCAAACCCAGTGTCGCCTGGCTACCGTTGATGGCCAGACGATCCGGGCTGATGGATGTAACCGCTTGATCCTCGGCATGAGCCAGCGGGCTCAGCAGGGCAGTGCTCAACAACAGGGCCACAAGCGGTTTGATCATGTATTCAGAGACTCTTGGCGGCGAACGTGTCGCAGGAATTGATTTGGCCTTTGGCAAACCCGGTCTTGAACCAGCGCACCCGCTGGGCGGAAGTCCCGTGGGTGAATGAGTCCGGTACCACATGGCCGCGGCTTTGCTGTTGCAGGCGATCATCACCGATGGCGTTGGCCGCATTCAGCGCCTCTTCAATATCACCCGGCTCCAGCCAGTTCAAACGGTTTTGTGCGTTATAAGCCCAGACGCCCGCCAGACAGTCTGCCTGCAGTTCCTGGCGCACCAGCAAACCGTTGTCGCCTTCCATGCGCTGCCCGGCCTGACGCGCCGCGTTGACCTTGGCCGAAATGCCCATCAGGGTTTGCACGTGATGCCCCACTTCATGGGCAATCACATAGGCCTGGGCGAAATCACCCGCAGCCGAGAAGCGTTGCGACATCTCGCGGAAGAAGTCGAAATCCAGATACACCTGCTGGTCGGCAGGGCAGTAGAACGGGCCGGTCGCCGAGGTCGCAAAGCCGCAGGCCGAGTTGACCTGACCGCTGAACAGCACCAGTTTTGGATCACGGTATTCCTGGCCGCTCTGGGCGAATACAGCGCGCCAGGTGTCCTCGGTATCACCGAGAATACTGCGCACGAATTCAGCCTGCGGGTCGTTGGCTGGCGGTGCCTGCCGGGTTTGCGGGCTGACCTGCGCGGATTCCTGACCCATCTGGCCAGTCAGTTGACCGAGGATCTGCATCGGGTCCTGCCCGGTGAGCAGGCCGATGGCGACAATAATGACCACGCCGCCCAGGCTCAGGCCCTTGCCGCCAATGCGCATGCCGCCACCGCCGCTGCTTTCTCCACGCGCATCGACCACGTTGTCGCTACGACGGCCTTTTTTCCAGAGCATGTCGGATCCCTCTTCCAGATCGTGCAAAAAGTGTAGCTGTAGAGGGGCGAGCGGCCGCATTAGTTCGGCGCAACGCCTGCACGCTAAGGGAGACTACTTGCGCGCGGGATCGTGTTCGGCCTTCACCGAGTTGATGAACGCCTGCATGGCCGAAGACTGAATGCGGTGACGGCGGGTGATCAGGCCATACGGTGGCAGACGCGCTTCGAAATCGATCGGCAGCACCGCCAGCAGGTCGCGTCCAGGGTAATCCTCCACCACCGACAGCGGCGTGACGCCCAGCATGTCGGTCTGCTGAACCAGCGACAGCAAGGTCATGATCGATGTGGTTTCGACGATGCTGCTGGGAATGTCGACTCGCGCGTTGTGGAACACCTGATTGATGATCGAGCGCATCGGGCTTGGATGCTGTTGCAGCACCCAGGTCATGTTCTGAAGTTCGGCCCAGTTCAGGTTGTCGGCGTGGGCCAGCGGATGCTGCGCGCCGGCAATCACGCACAGCGCTTCTTCGCCGAGGCTGTCGAAGATCAGCTCTTCGGCGCGGGCTCCGCTGGGAATGCGGCCGAGCACGATATCCAGTTGATCCTGCAACAGCGCCTGCACCAGTACATCACTGGTGTCGACCTGAATGCTCATCGACAAGCGTGGGTGGCTGTCCTTCAAATGAGCGATGGTGCGGGTCAGCAAACCGGAGGCCAGTGCCGGAATGGCACCGACCGCGACTCGGCCCAGGTTGCCGGACTCCAGCGCAACCAGCTCTTCGCGCATGCCGCTCAACTCAGCGAAGACCATGCGCGCGTAATAGATCACCGTTTCGCCAAAGGGCGTAGGCCGCATGCCGCGTGGCAGCCGCTCGAACAGCTCGACGCCGAGCAGATCCTCGGCTTCATGCAGCATCTTGGTGGCGGCGGGCTGGGTCATGCCGATGTGATCGGCGGCCCGGCGCAGCGACCCCAATTCCTGTAGCGCCAGCATCAGCCGGAGTTGGCGCAGGCGCAGCCGGCTGTGGATCACGTTGGCGACGGGAATTCGGGTCATCATGCGGCCTCCTTGGACAATGTGGCGAGCCTGACAAGAAATGTCAGGCGTTGCCAGCATTGCGTGTCAGGACACCGGACTGGTTTTGTCGCGAGTGCGCTGACGCAGCCCGAACAACGAGCGGATGGCGCCGGAAATCAGCGGCCAGAACAGCATCAGCAGGGCGGCGGTGGTCAGGCTGCCCACCAGTGGGTTGGACCAGAAAATTGCCACGCTGCCGTCCGAGAACAGCATCGATTGGCGGAACGCGTCTTCCGCCTTGTCGCCCAGAACGGCTGCCAGTACCAGCGGTGCAATCGGGTAGCCCAGCTTCTTGAACACATAACCCAAGGCACCGAAGCCCAGCATCAGCACGATGTCGAACAGCGAGTTGTGAACCGAATAAGCACCGATGGCACAGACCATGATGATGATCGGCGCGATGATCGAGAACGGAATGCGCAGGATCGAGGCAAACAGCGGCACGGTTGCCAGCACCACGATCAGGCTGACCACGTTGCCCAGATACATGCTGGCGATCAGGCCCCAGACGAAATCATGCTGCTCGACGAACAGCGTCGGTCCGGGATGCAGGCCCCAGATCATCAGGCCGCCAAGCATCACCGCAGCGGTCGCCGAACCCGGAATGCCCAGC
>JARDZH010000327.1 GCA_029240955.1 Pseudomonas sp.
TTCTGCGCGACCTTGTCGCGAGCCTGTTTGTCATAGACGTTGGAGAAGCTGGAAGCCCCGTCCTTGCCGGTGTCGGCGGACCTGATCGAATTGTTGGCCATGCTGGACTTGGAGGTCGCAGCAGTGTTGGCCTGTAAAAGCACTTGAGTGGCAAGGGGCATTACGGACTCCGCAAAAAGCAGCTGATTACGGCAACTGCAGCAAAATGCGGGCCAACCAGGGTTGTCGACGGATTACAGGTGAGCCAAGAGCGGTTGCCGGCGATCCGGATCGCCGCCGGGCTCTGTTGCGTCCTAGCTGACGAACAACTGCCGTTCGGCGGCAAAGAGGCGGCGCACCGTCACATACTCGCTCTGGATCTGATCGATAAGCTGTTCAATGCCTTCTCGCTTTCCCAGGCGGGTCTGATCCTCCAGCTGGCGGCACAGTTCGGAAAGCTGCAGGGCACCCATGTTCGCCGTGCTGCCCTTGAAGCTGTGGGCGTCCAGACTCAGGGCCTGCAAATCGGGCGCGGGGCCGTCGAGGACCTGCCGCAACTGGGTGACACGCTGCTCGGAGTCATTGAGAAACACGTCCAGCAGGGTCGGATATTCATCTTCCATGACGTCCTGCAACGCGCTCAAAACGCTGGTATCCACATGAATCGCCACTTGTTCACTCCTTGATCAAGATTTCGGGCGGATTATGCCACCCCGCTCCATGAAAACTCTACGCTGGCAGTCCTGCCATCATCGCTCCACCGCGCTTGCTGACCCAGTTCGCAAACCAGGCGGATGCCTCGGCCATACAACGAGTCCATGACAGGCGGCAGGGCCAGAATTTTTTCTGCGTCAAAGCCTTGGCCACTGTCCTCGATGCTGACGGTCAGTCGCCCGCCGGTAGCAGTAGGATTGACGCTGACGTGCAAGCGGATGAAGCCGTTCTCCAGCTCCGCCAAACGCCCGGCGCGTTGTTCATAGTAGCTGGCAAATCCGGCAGCATCATGTTTGAGCGCAGAATCGAGACCCAGCACACCATGCTCAAGCGCATTGCTGTACAGCTCGGCGAGAACGCTGTGCAAGGCGCTGGTCTGCGCGCGCAGGCCATGGACCTCCAGCAAGAGCTGGACGACATACGGCAGTGGGTTGAAGCGTTTCAGGCTGGCCGCTCGGAATTCGAAGCTCGCCGACCAGTCCAGCGGGCTGGAAGCGCCGCTGTCGGAATAGATCAAGGGTGGCGGGTTGGGCATTGCGGCGGCGTCGGCGGTGATTTCCAGCATGCTCACGTCGTCGCGCGCCTTGCCACCGAAATCATTCAGGGCCTGAAGAATTTCCTGAATCAGCAGCGCCGGCTCCCGATTGTCGACCAGCACCTTGCGCAGCCGTTGCGCGCCGAAGTACTCCTCGTCGCTGTTGGCCGTGTCGAGCACACCGTCAGACAGCAGGAATATACGATCGCCCGGCGCCAGCGGATGGACCTCGGTGCGCGTATCGAAGTTTGCGACGCTGAGCACGCCAAGCGGCAAGTGTCGCGAGGCCAGCGGTGTGAACTCGCCGTCATGGCCGTGCAAGAGGTAACCGTCGGGCAGACCACCGTTCCAGACTTCCACCTGCTGCTGGGCGATGTTGACGCCCAGGAGCGTGGCGCAGCAGAACATGTCCACCGGCAGAATGCGCTTGAGCTTGGCGTTCATCTCGCGAAGGATTTCAGCCAGGCCGTAGCCCTTGGCGGTCATGCCATAGAAGACTTCGGCCAGCGGCATGGCGCCGACTGCAGCAGGCAGACCATGGCCGGTGAAATCGCCCAGCAGCACGTGCATCTGGCCGGCAGGCGTATAAGCCGCCAGCATCAGGTCGCCATTGAACAGCGCGTAAGGAGATTGCAGATAACGGATGTTCGACGCGCCCAGACAGCCCGAATGCGCGACCTGGTCGAACACCGCTTTGGCGACCCGCTGCTCGTGCAGCAGGTATTCGTGGTGTCGGGCGATCTGGTCGCGCTGTTGCAGCACCGTTTCCTGCAACAGCCGCAGGCGGTTCATCGCATTGATCTTGGCGGCCAGGACGACCGGGTTGTAGGGCTTGGAGATGAAGTCGTCGCCACCGGCTTCCAGGCAGTACGCCAAGGCTTCGCCTTCAGTCAGCGAGGTCAGGAAAATGATCGGCACCAGCGACTCGCCGGCCATTTTCTTGATACGGCGCGCGGCCTCGAAGCCATCCATGACCGGCATCATGGCGTCCATCAACACCAACTGCGGACGCTCAGTCTCGAACACCGCCACCGCTTCGATGCCGGTTGCCGCGCTCAGCACCCGGTGGCCCTGCCGACCAATAATGGTCGACAACAGCAGTCTGTCGCTGGGACTGTCCTCGGCAATCAGAATGCACAAGCCCTTGGAGACGTTCTGCAAAAGATCAGCTCAACTGAAACAGCTTCGAGAAATTGGAGATGGTCAGGATCTTGATCACGTCCGGCGTGCAGTTGACGAGCCGCACGCGAGCGGCATCACCACCGGCGTGATCGCGAAGCAACAACAGCATCCCCAGCGCAGAGCTGTCCAGATACTGAGTGCCGCGCAGATCTACGACGTAATTGAGGTTGCCTGGCTGATCCTGATAGGCCGCACGAAAATCCTGGTGAGCTCCGAAGTCGAATCGCCCCTCAATGAACAAGGTCAGTTGCTGACGATCTGCAGAAAGCTCGGACGTGACAGTCATAAAAATTCCCTAATGTTTCATCACCGAGACACCCTGAGCTTAGCCCAGACTTCGATGATGTGATGGTCGATCAGTCCGGTTCATGTCGCGGCAGGCGCTGGGACAGCTCATCCAGCAGTTTCTGCTCGCGCTTGTCTTCAAGACGCCGGGCTTCGTCGATGTAGCGCTGAACCAGTTTTCGCAGGCCTTCGACACGGGCATAACACTGCTGCCAGGTGGTGCGGGCCTTCTCCAGATTCGACTGGTGCCACTCAAGGCTCTTGTTCTGTTGGGCGACGGCGGTGTCGAGCTGGCTGAGGAAGCGTTGATAGCCCATCATCCACTGCCCGGACACACCGCCGCTGCCTTTGGCGAGCCACTGCTGCTGATAATCGTGGCGGAACTGATCCAGTTCCTGAAGCTTGTTGAGGGCCAGATTGACCTGCCCCTGAAAGTAGCCCAGACGCTGTGCGGCACTGCGCTCAGCGGCTTCGGCCATTTCCACTACGGGCGCCAGACGCGCCGCTCGACTCTGAGCCATGACCTATCAGCCGCCCGGCGCCGGGCCGAATACCGCAGCCAGCGCTTCACCGCTGGACTGCATGCTTTCGTTGTCGCGCAGCCCCTGGCGCTGGTAGCGGACCAGCACCGGCTGCAGGGCAATCGCCATGTCGGTTTCCCGATCGCCACCGGCCACGTAAGCGCCGACGCTGATCAGGTCGCGGGTCTGCTGATAGCGCGACCACAGCTGTTTGAAATGCTGGGCGCGCGCCATGTGTTCGGGGCTGACCACCGCCGGCATGACCCGGCTGATCGAGGCTTCGATGTCGATAGCCGGATAATGCCCTTCTTCGGCCAGACGCCGGGACAGCACAATATGGCCGTCGAGCACGCCCCGCGCGGAGTCGGCAATCGGGTCCTGTTGATCGTCGCCTTCGGACAGTACGGTATAGAACGCGGTGATCGAACCACCCCCTGCCTCGGCATTACCGGCGCGTTCGACCAGCTTGGGCAAACGGGCGAACACCGACGGCGGATAACCTTTGGTTGCAGGCGGCTCGCCGATCGCCAGGGCGATTTCCCGCTGGGCCTGAGCGAAACGCGTCAGCGAATCCATCAGCAGCAGCACGTTCTTGCCCTGATCACGGAAGTATTCAGCGATACGCGTGCAGTACATGGCCGCACGCAGACGCATCAGCGGCGCATCGTCCGCCGGCGAGGCAACCACGACCGCGCGCTTGAGGCCTTCTTCACCCAGAATGTGCTCGATGAATTCCTTCACCTCGCGGCCCCGTTCGCCGATCAGGCCGACCACGATGATGTCCGCTTCGGTGAAGCGGGTCATCATGCCCAGCAGCACGCTCTTGCCCACGCCCGTACCGGCGAACAGACCGAGGCGCTGGCCGCGACCGACCGTCAATAATCCGTTGATGCAGCGGATGCCGACGTCCAGCGGCTGACTGATGGGGTCACGCTTGAGCGGGTTGATGGTCGGCCC
>JARDZH010000328.1 GCA_029240955.1 Pseudomonas sp.
ATCAGCCGGCTTTCTTCCCAACACAGTTCTCAGCGCGGATTCGGCTGATCGTCCATCTCCGCGTTGTCGACGTCGACGTCCGGCATTTTCTCCTGGACCGGCGCGTCGTCGTTAGTGTCCAGCGGCACCAGCCCTTCATTGTCGGGTAATTCATCCACCCCCGCCTGATCGCTGGGATTGACGTCAGTGCGACCGGGACTGAGCGGCTCGTTGGAAGCCGGCAACGGCTCGTCGTTGCCTCGGCCGGAATGAAGCTGAGTATCTTTGTTCATCATTGCCTCCAGAGATGCGCCACGGGTCAGGCGTACAGTTATGGAGGTCCGCCAACGGGCAATGGTTCGGTGTTTTTGCCGGGCGGTTTCACCGCTACGAATCCACCGGCTTTGGTTACAGCAAGTCCGCCATCGGCGTTACCCAGGAGTTCTTCATCTTTACTGAACTCCTGACGTCCCACAGCAACGGGATGGACTGGATGCAAAGTCCGGGCAACGACGTCGAAGCCTTTATTCGCGTGGCCTTCAGGGTACTTAAAGCGCTACACGACAAGAACCTGACGCATATGGATTATTGGGCCAATAACGTCATGGTCAGTCTGACGCCGGCTGACGATCATAAAGCGATTGACCTGGAGAATTGCTTCCTGAGTCGCTCCCAACACCACACGAGTGAAGTGCTCGGATTTCAGTTCGGGTTCTTCTATCGTCGGGAGTTATACCGCTTCATTACCGAAGCGCGTTACGACGAACTTGTACGCGAAGAATTGAACGCCCATTACAGTGTCGATATGGCGCAATTCGACGGCATCTATTCCCTCGCCAAACATGAAATCATCAGTAGACGAGCGCGGCGTGAAATCTTCCTTAATGGAACGGTAGTCACCGGCTAGCCGGGCTCTCGCGCGAACCAACCGTCGCAGCACTCGCAAAATCCCGGCTACCAGTGGGCTAAGGATCAAAACCGTAGCGCCGGGAGATCCGTACCGCGGGGCTGCGACTGACGCTCCAGTTTCTGCGCCCCGCCCCGAGCGCCAAGGGCGTCGTAGGCCTTTTCGCATGCCTGGCCGGCTATTCGGCTTGCATCAGCAATCTGCGCCAGTTCGCCCGCTCTCTCGTCAGCCCGGCGGCGCAGGTCGGCGAGCATATCGGTGAGGTCTCGGACTGCCGCGCTTCCCTGGGTAACCCGGGTATTGCAGGCGGCTCGCCCGGCAAGCAATCGGTCGATTTGCTGCTGCAGGCTGTCAGCAGCAGAAGCAGCCACAGCAGCGTCAGCTGTCGCCAGCCTGATCTGGTCCTGTGCATGGTTTCTCACCTCGTCGATTTCGCGCTGACGGCGCTGCTCGACAGCGCGGGCAGCCTCGGATGCATCCCTTGCCCGTTTTTCCACTCCCGCCACGTACTGCGCGTGCTCGGCCCTGAGTGCATTGAGCATCAGGCTCTGATACATCAGTGCACTGCCCAGGCCAGTGACCGCCAGGGTCACGGCCCAGATCCAGACCGGAACGATCTTGAGCAGGCCGATCATGCGAACCTCCCGCCTGCGGCTTCATAGAACGCCAGCAACTTGTCGGTCTTGTGCGGGTTCTGGCCGTAATCGTTGCCCGGAAAGCTGGCCCAGATGTTCGAACATTTCTGGATCGCCTCGGGAATGCGCCCTGCCCTGATGTCCTCCAGTGCGCGGCGCTCGCGAATCTGTTGCAGGGCGACGCGATCCTGATTCTCCGGCGTGTAGCCGCCAAGCAGGCACAGGCTCGCGCGGTAAGCGTCCCAATAACGCTCCAAGAGCTGATAACGGCCGGCGGCCGTGCTGGTCACCCGCTTGCCGTTGATGGGAAAGGTCAGGCGCTTGCGCGGATGGTCGAGATAACTCTCGAACAACCCGCCGCCGTACAGAACGTTGTAACCGTCGTCGCTGCCCGGGACGGTTCGGGTGCCTTCCGAATCGGCGATCATGTCGAGAAACGCCAGGACATTGCTGCCACCGGCCAACTGCTCGGAGAGTGTCGGCATTTTGCTTTCCTCCAGACGAAAAAAAGCCCGCACAGGGCGGGCATCGGTACAGGGTTGGAAGCCTGAGCGCCTGATCAGCGCATCAGATCAGCACGGTTGCGCGGCAGCATGCGGGCAACGTTGCCGCGTGCGTACACCACGAAGAACAGTACACACAGCATCACAAGGGTGAGCGGAGGCTGGACGACCGCCGAGAACTGGCTGAAGTTGATCGCGACCCGGTAAGCCTCGGCGGCATTCGCACCGGCAAACGTTGCGGCGATGACGCCAACGGTCTTGCGATGGCGCGCGTTGCTGCTCTTGTAGCCGGCAACGACCACAAAGATCAGCAAGTGACACACGCCCCGCGTGCTCAACAACAGGTCGGGGATAATGCCATCGAGCCACATGGCGGCTGCATGGATCAGCAGGGTGAGATCATTCATCGCGCTTCCCTCGTTTCAGAAAGTCCGGCAAAAAACCCTTTGCCAAGGTCACAAACCAATCGACCCATTCAGGACGCGGCCCGCCATCCGCCCAGCGTTTGAGCGAGCCGAATATCCAGGACGCCAGTGCCGAGGCGACGCAGGCCAGGAAAGCTGCTGCGCCGGCGTAGGAAAGAAGATTGAGCATCATGATTCCGAACATGTAGCCGATGATGCACGAGCCCAGTCCGTAGAAGATGCGTGTGCTCCAGGGCAGCGCAGCCGACGCGCCGAGAAAGAAGCAGCAGCCGCCGATCGCAGCCAGAGCCATGCCGTGGTCGAACGAAAACAGGTAAGCCGTAATGGCCGCCTCGCCGCCGTTCACCGCACCGCTTGCCAGGACGCCAGGTATCAGTTCAGCGCTCATAAGCACCCCATGCGTAGCAATTGTTGATTCCTGTGAAACGCAAAAGCCCCGAACGGGTCGGGGCTCTGGCGTGATTGACGGGCACAAAAAACCCCGCTCGATGGCGGGGTTCGGGAGCAGATTGCCGTAGGCAAAATACTCGATATGGACAAAGAGTGCCGCAGCGCCGACAAAACGTCAAGCAACCTCTTGCATCAATTGGAGCGCTTTGCCGACCGGCGACAAGGCTTGCCGATCCAGCCGGTCGCACGCGGCGAAACACTGCTCGACGAAGGCTCCCCAATCTCGCGCCCACTGATCCCCCACCAGCGCTATGCCGAAGCTGTCGAAGATCCAGTTGCGCATTCGCTCCACGCCTGGCAATGGGTCGGCCCCGGCCCCCTGCCCGCCCTGATGAATGCGGCGGTAGCGGAACAGCACCGCCTGCGCCACGTAGCGCGACTTTTCGAACTTGCGGGCGGTCATCCTTGGGCTGTCCTGACAAGCCAGCCGCCAGACCGTTTCTTCGGCGGTCTCCTGCTCGTCGATCGTCGCCAGCGGGCTGTACAGGTGATTGCCGAACGCTTGTACGTGTTCAGGCAAGGTCGTGATCGCCTGCTGTATACGTCCCGCCATGGCCTGGTGCATGGCGCGGCGACTGCCCCGCTGTCGATCCGTCTCCTGGATACCGCAGCCGAGGCGGCTGATCTGCTCGAACTGCGCGCCCGGGCTGTCCCAAGGGGTGTAGAACGCGTCATGCCAGGCCCGTCTGGCTGAGTTCAGTCTGATCATGTTGCCTCCTTGTGGACCGGCGCTTGACTGGGGGATCTGATCGGGCTGCCGTGCGCAGGCCGACATGCCCGCCTCAGCTCGGCCAGCGCCTGTTTCCCTACGTCAGGCGTCCTGCGCGCCGTGGGCCGCTCGGGCAATGCAGCCGGAATGTGCCGCAACGGTGCGCCATCGAGCATCATGCGCACGGTGATCTGGTAGTGACGCTCGAACAACCTGCGGCTGACATCGACGGGGAGTCGGGCCAGGGCCTCGAAGCCGCACTGCACCGCCGCGTGATACACCGCCCGGTGCGACCAGCGAGCCGTCTGCGCCCTGCCCGGATGGGCGTTGGCCACCGCCTGCGCAAACGCGGCATCACTGCCTGGAAGCCCGAGCATTGCAGGCGTCGGCCGGCACATGGCAATGAACTCGCCAACGCTCGGCGCGAACGGTTTCTGCAGCTGCCGGCAGTGATCGATGCCATGGCGTATCTGGCTGATGCGACTGATGCCCTGAGCCATGAACGCTTTGGTCCAGCTGCGCTTGGCGGCCTTGAGCGTGTCGTCATCGGGCCA
>JARDZH010000329.1 GCA_029240955.1 Pseudomonas sp.
ACGACAAGCTCAGGCTTTCTCAGCTCGATGCCTGCCGCGCCGCACTGTTGACGCAGCTGACTGCCGACGTACTTTTCCACGTCCATCGAACTGAAGGCGTGTCGGCCGGCTCGCTTGCAGCGCACGGCGAACATCTTGCCCGGCAGCAGATCGCCGTAGTGCGTCTTGCACTTGGCAACGATGTCGTCCATGTCGCCAAGCGGATATTCGGCAACCTGCAGGAAATTGGCGATGCCCGGCATGCAGCTCAGGCGCTCGGTGATGCCCTGCAGGATTTTGGGGTCGGTCAGTTGCGTTTCGACTTCAAGGTTGTCCCAAACGCCACCCACAACGATGTCCGCGTCCAGCTCACGAAGGACGGTGCGGATGTTCTTGCCCAGCTGCCGGATGAATTTCTTGCGCACCGGCGGGCTTTTGATGGTGATTTCTGGGAAAACTTTGACGATTAGTTTCATGGAAACGGTGCGTGGACTGCCGGCCGAAAAAGGGGGGCGCGGATTATAGCGGAAATTGCTCAAGGTTTAACCAGTTATCGTACGGCCGGTCATCAGCGCACCATAATGGGACGCTGCTCCATTTTGGAGCGCCATTAAGGTGCGCTTATTTGCAGCAAAATCTCTGCATGCGCCTGTAATGCCTGTCTTTGAGGCATCGATTCCAACTCGGGGCACTGGCATGCAAATTGCTCCCTTGTGAGGCAGGTTGCCTTGGCCGAGTATGCGCGCCGGCATCACCACATTTTAAAGGGCCTATTTATAGTTGGCCCTTAGCCACCCGGAGGACACTATGTCGAAGTCGGTTCAACTCATCAAAGATCATGACGTCAAGTGGATTGATCTGCGCTTCACGGACACCAAAGGTACTCAGCACCACGTGACCATGCCGGCTCGCGATGCGCTGGAAGACGACTTCTTCGAAGTCGGCAAAATGTTCGACGGTTCCTCCATCTCTGGCTGGAAAGGCATCGAAGCCTCCGACATGATCCTGCTGCCGGACGACGAAACTGCCGTTCTCGATCCGTTCACTGAAGAGCCGACCCTGATTCTGGTCTGCGACATCATCGAACCTTCGACCATGCAGGGCTACGACCGCGACCCGCGCGCCATCGCGCACCGCGCCGAGGAATACCTGAAGTCCACCGGTATCGGTGACACTGTATTTGCAGGTCCAGAGCCTGAGTTCTTCATCTTCGACGAAGTGAAGTTCAAGTCCGACATCTCCGGCTCCATGTTCAAGATCTTCTCCGAGCAAGGCTCGTGGATGTCCGACCAGGACGTGGAAGGCGGCAACAAAGGCCACCGTCCAGGCGTCAAAGGCGGCTACTTCCCGGTTCCACCGTTCGACCATGACCACGAAATCCGCACCGCAATGTGCAACGCTCTGGAAGAGATGGGTCAGGTTGTAGAAGTTCACCACCACGAAGTGGCGACCGCTGGCCAGAACGAAATCGGCGTGAAATTCAACACGCTGGTCAAGAAGGCTGACGAAGTTCAGACCCTGAAGTACTGCGTACACAACGTGGCAGACGCCTACGGCCGTACCGCGACCTTCATGCCTAAGCCTCTGTACGGCGATAACGGCTCGGGTATGCACGTTCACATGTCCATCGCCAAAGATGGCAAGAACACTTTCGCAGGCGAAGGCTATGCCGGTCTGTCGGACACCGCTCTGTACTTCATCGGCGGTATCATCAAGCACGGTAAGGCTCTGAACGGCTTCACCAACCCGTCGACCAACTCCTACAAGCGTCTGGTCCCAGGCTTCGAAGCGCCGGTAATGCTGGCCTACTCGGCTCGTAACCGTTCCGCTTCGATCCGTATTCCTTACGTCTCCAGCCCACGTGGCCGTCGTATCGAAGCACGCTTCCCGGATCCATCGGCCAACCCGTACCTGGCATTCGCTGCTCTGTTGATGGCTGGCCTGGACGGCATCCAGAACAAGATTCACCCTGGCGATGCAGCTGACAAGAACCTGTACGACCTGCCGCCTGAAGAGGCGAAAGAGATTCCACAGGTTTGCGGCAGCCTGAAAGAAGCCCTGGAAGAGCTGGACAAAGGTCGTGCGTTCCTGACCAAAGGCGGCGTTTTCAGCGACGACTTCATCGATGCCTACATCGAGCTCAAGAGCGAAGAAGAAATCAAAGTGCGCACCTTCGTGCACCCACTGGAATACGAGCTGTACTACAGCTGCTAATCCAGCCGCGTCAGATCCATTGACGTCAGTGAGGCCTCCTTCGGGAGGCCTCACTCGTTTCAGCCAACAAAATCCTGGTCAATATGCGGTACATGTTTACCGCTGTCTCGACTTCATAGTCCGGCACAATCGCCTTTCAATATTCCGGATGCCACCACAGCGTGTTCTTCCCACCTTGAGCCGGGTTGGCAGATTGTGTTCTATGCTGGCACTTCCGGAACGTGGTCAACGCATTGATCCGTATCCAGACCCATCCCGTTCGAATCCGAGAGAGAACATGCCCATGCGCCTGCTTTTGGCTGCACCTCTTCTGGCTCTGGCGAGCCTGACCAGCACATTCGCCCATTCGCAGCCCAGCGCTGCCGCCCTTGATCCGCTGCTGCAGGCCGTCAGCGAGCGACTGGCTATCGCCGATCATGTAGCGCTGAGCAAGTGGGACAGTGGCCAAGCCGTTGAAGACCCGCCGCGCGAAGTGCAAGTCATCGACAATGCCAGAGCGCGCGCAGCCGAGTTCAAGCTCGACCCGGACGACGTTCAACGGCTGTTTCGCGCCCAGATCGAAGCCAACAAGCAAGTGCAGAACGCGTTGCTCGCTCAGTGGCATGCGGCCGGTCGGGCACCGGATACACCCCGGAAAAACCTGGCTCAGGACATTCGCCCACAGCTCGATCGCCTTCAAACCGAATTGCTCCAGGCCTACGCTACCTTTCAGCCGCTTCGGGACACTCCGGAATGCAAGACCGTGCTGAACGCGGCGCTCAAGCGTCATGTCGTCGACCCGGTCCATGATCAGGCGCTGGTGTTGGCGACTGCCGATTTGTGCGCGACCCAGCAGTAACAGTTCAGATAGCACGGTGCGGCCCGATGTGCTTTATGCTGAGGCCCCATGCGCTCATTCGCTCTCGAGAATTTCATGCGTCAGAGTCTGATTTGCCTGCTGTTGTTGATCAGCCTGCCCGTTGCGGCGCAGATCTATAAGTACACCGATGCCAACGGCAATACCGCTTACAGCAACCAGCCGCCGGATGGCACGCCGGCGCAGGCCATCGAGCTGCCGCCACTCAATAGCGTCGAGCCTCCCGCCCGGCATTCGGAAAATCCGGCATCGGCACCGACACAGGAAGCCGCGCCGCAAGCGGCCTACAGCACGCTGGAACTGACCGATCTGCCTACCGATGAGGCGCTTCGCGCCAATAACGGTACGTTTACCGTTGGGGTAAGGATCGAGCCGCGATTGAGGTCCGGTCACTTTATGCAGCTGTTGGTGGATGGCGACCCTTACGGCCAGCCCTCCAACGTCCCCCGGTTTCAGGTGGTGAACATCGATCGTGGCGAGCACAGCTTCTCGGTGGTAGTACGTGATGCCCAAGGCATCGTTCAGCAAAGCCCTACCCTGACGCTTACGGTGCAGAGAGTTCATGTCAATCGGCCTTGAAGCGCGCCTGCTGGCGTGTCTGTTGTCGCTCTGCTGCATGCCGGCGATGGCCGATGTCTATACCTACATCGACGCCAACGGCAATCGGGTATTCACCGATCAGCCGCGCAAGAACGCCAAGCGTGTCGATATCGCCCCCAGCAATTCAATGACCGGAGCGCCCCCGGCCCGTACCGTGAAGTCCAGTCCCGCCGCGCCATCAGCGCCGCCGGTCGTTCACTACCGGTTACTCAGGGTTCTGGTTCCCGAGCCTGATACCGCCATCAGCAGCCCGAGCGGCGACCTCATCGTTACCGTAACCAGCGATCCCCCCTTGCAAGCCGGTCATCTGTACCGCCTGCTGCTGGACGGACAACCAATCGGTGAACCCAGCCGAAGCCCGGTATTCCCGCTGCATAATATTGATCGCGGCACCCATCAGGTGTCGGTGGAGATATTCGACGCCTGGGGCCGGGTTCTGGAAAAAACGCCCAACCAGCCTTTTCACCTGCAGCGCATCACCCTGGCTCAGAAGCGCGCCACCC
>JARDZH010000330.1 GCA_029240955.1 Pseudomonas sp.
TTTTGATGTCAGGCGGTGACGCGCTTACAGCGCTTCGGCCCAGAGGTCGTACTCGTCAGCGTCGGTCACCCGGCACATGATCTTGTCGCCTGGCTTGACGGTGCTGTCGTCTTCGAGCCCGATGTAGACGTTGCCGTCGATTTCCGGTGCGTCGAAGAAGCAACGGCCGACTGCGCCGCGTTCGTCGACTTCGTCGATCAGCACTTCGATTTCCTTGCCGATCTTCATCTGCAGGCGCGCCGCGCTGATCGCCTGTTGATGCGCCATGAAACGATCCCAACGGTCCTGCTTGACGTCGTCAGGCACGATGGCGGCATCCAGCAGGTTCGCTGGCGCGCCTTCGACCGGCGAGTACTGGAAGCAGCCGACGCGATCGAGCTGCGCTTCGGTCAGCCAGTCCAGCAGGTACTGGAAGTCTTCTTCGGTTTCGCCGGGGAAGCCGACGATGAAGGTCGAACGGATGATCAGGTCCGGGCACTGCTCGCGCCAGTTCTTGATGCGGGCCAGCGTTTTGTCTTCGAAGGCCGGGCGCTTCATCAGCTTGAGCACTTTCGGGCTGGCGTGCTGGAACGGAATGTCCAGGTACGGCAGGATCTTGCCAGCCGCCATCAGTGGGATCAGCTCATCGACGTGCGGGTACGGATAGACGTAGTGCAGGCGGACCCATACACCCAACGTGCTGAGCGCCTGGCACAGTTCGGTCATGCGCGTCTTGACCGGCTGGCCGTCCCAGAAACCGGTGCGGTATTTGACGTCCACGCCGTAAGCACTGGTGTCCTGAGAGATAACCAGCAGCTCTTTGACGCCCGACTTCACCAGACGCTTGGCCTCGTCCAGCACGTCGCCAACCGGACGGCTGACCAGCTTGCCGCGCATCGACGGGATGATGCAGAAGCTGCAGCTGTGGTTGCAGCCCTCGGAAATCTTGAGGTACGCGTAGTGGCGCGGCGTCAGCTTGATGCCCTGCGGCGGTACCAGATCGATCAGCGGGTTGTGGTCCAGTTTGGGCGGCACCACTTCGTGCACCGCATTCACCACCTGCTCGTACTGCTGGGGACCGGTGACCGACAGCACGCTCGGGTGCACATTGCGGATCACGCTTTCGTCCACGCCCATGCAGCCGGTCACGATCACCTTGCCGTTTTCCGCCAGGGCTTCGCCGATCACTTCCAGCGATTCGGCCTTGGCCGTGTCGATGAAGCCACAAGTGTTCACGACGACGACATCAGCGTCCTCGTAGGTCGGCACGACTTGATAACCTTCCATGCGCAACTGAGTCAGGATGCGCTCGGAGTCCACGAGCGCTTTCGGACATCCCAGTGAGACAAACCCGACCTTAGGAGCGGACGGCGTGGTGACGGTGGACATGGCAAACCTCGGCGTAAAGGGCAGCCCGCGAAAAAACTCGCAGACGCCAACTGGGCGCTTTCGGCGCCTCTGATCAAAAAGTGCGCAATTCTAGCGGCGAGCGAGGGTAATGACCAGTGGTTGGCGGAGATTTACGACGACCGCTGCGCTATGCTTCGCGCCGTTGCATGCCGGGATGTCAACCGAGCGTGTGGTCAGAATTGTTACCTGTTATGAAGTTCAGGGCGCTTAGTCGGGTTTCGGGAGTATCGAATGAGTCAAGCAGGCAGTCATGCCGAGGCTGGGGGCGCGGCCAAACCTGTGGGTTTGTTGATCGCAGCGGTCGGGGTTGTGTACGGAGACATCGGCACCAGTCCGCTTTACACACTCAAGGAAGTGTTTCAGGGCGGCTACGGCGTGCAGGTCACCCATGACGCGATCCTTGGTGTGCTATCGCTGATTTTCTGGTCGTTGCTCTGGGTCGTGTCGTTCAAGTACATGGTCTTCATCCTGCGCGCTGACAATCAGGGCGAGGGCGGGATCATGGCGCTGACAACGCTGGCTCGGCGCGCCACCGCGAAATTCCCCCGGTTGCAACTGGTGATGATTGTCTTCGGGCTGTTCGGCGCGGCGCTGTTCTACGGCGACAGCATGATCACGCCGGCGGTCTCGGTGCTGTCAGCGATGGAAGGACTGGAGCTGGCGTTCGATGGCCTGGAGCGCTGGATCGTCCCCATGGCGCTGGTTGTGCTGGTAGGGCTGTTCCTGATCCAGAAGCACGGCACGGCACGGATCGGCGTGCTGTTCGGGCCGGTGATGGTGACCTGGTTTGTGGTGCTGGGCGCGCTGGGCGTTTACGGCATCATGCACACGCCGGAAGTGCTGCACGCAGTCAATCCGGCGTGGGGCGTGCGGTTCTTCGTTCTGCATCCAGGCATCGGCGTCGCGATTCTCGGCGCCGTGGTGCTGGCGCTGACCGGTGCCGAAGCGTTGTATGCGGACATGGGGCATTTCGGGCGCAAGCCGATCTCCCGGGCCTGGTTCATCTTGGTGCTGCCGGCTTTGCTGCTCAACTATTTCGGCCAGGGTGCGCTGGTGCTTGAGCATCCAGAGGCCGTGCGCAACCCGTTCTATCTGCTGGCGCCCAGTTGGGCGTTGCTGCCCCTGATCGGCCTCTCGACCATGGCGACCATCATCGCCTCGCAGGCGGTGATTTCCGGCGCGTTTTCCATGACGCTGCAGGCGATCCAGCTCGGCTATATTCCGCGGATGTACATTCAGCACACCTCAAGCGATGCGCAGGGGCAGATCTATATCGGCGCGGTCAACTGGGCGTTGATGGCCGGGGTGATTCTGCTGGTGATTGGTTTCGAATCCTCCGGCGCGCTGGCTTCGGCGTACGGCGTGGCGGTGACCGGCACTATGCTGTGCACCACCATTCTGGTGTCGTCGGTGATGCTGTTGCTGTGGAAGTGGCCCCCGTTGCTCGCGGTTCCGCTGTTGCTGGGCTTGCTGCTGGTCGACGGTCTGTTCTTCGCCGCCAACGTCCCGAAAGTGGTGCAGGGCGGGGCCTTTCCGGTTCTGGCGGGTGCGGTGCTGTTCATTCTGATGACCACCTGGAAGCGCGGCAAACAGCTTCTGGTCGAACGAATCGACGAAGGCGGGCTGCCGTTGCCCATCTTCATCGGCAGCATCAAGGTTCAGCCGCCGCATCGCGTTCAGGGCACCGCAGTGTTCCTAACCGCGCGCTCGGACGCCGTCCCCCACGCCTTATTGCACAACATGCTGCATAACCAGGTGTTGCACGAGCGGGTGGTGCTGTTGACCGTGGTCTACGAGGATCGGCCGCGGGTGCCGGTGGCCGAACGGTTCGAAGTGGAGCCGCATGGGGAAGGCTTCTACCGGGTCATTCTGCATTTCGGCTTCATTGATGAACCGGACGTACCGGCGGCTCTGGCCACCTGTCATTTGGCCGAGCTGGATTTCAGCCCGATGCGCACGACTTATTTCCTGAGCCGCGAAACCGTCATCCCCGGAAACATGGAAGGGATGGCGCGCTGGCGAAGGGCGTTGTTCGCTTTCATGCTGAAGAATGCCAACGGCAACCTGAAGTTCTTCAATCTGCCGTTCAACCGGGTGATCGAGCTGGGTACTCAGGTCGAGATGTAATCCGCGCAGTCATAAAAAATCCCGGCCACCTCACGGTGCCGGGATTTTTTGTGCGTCTGGTTTACTGGGCTGGCGCTTTGCCCTGACGTTTGTCGATGGCGTCGATCAAGCGTTTGGCCAGTGCCGGATAGTCCTCATCGAAGTGATGCCCACCGGGCAGTTGAACGGCTTCGCCTACTGCGGTCGAGTCTGTGCAGCCGCTGGTTTTCTCTTCCTCGACGCCGTACACGCAGAACACTTTGGCAGGAGGCAGTTTCGCCATCTCAGGCCCGGTGGTGGCTTCCTCACCTGCCTTGCCCAGCCAGCCGTCAACGCGGATCTCGAAGCTGCCCGAGCGAGCGAAGGCGAGGAGAATGATGCCGTCGATACGGTTCTGGTCTTCCGCGGCCAGACGGTTGTAGACCGCAGGCATGACGTCGGCTCCGAACGAATAACCGGCGAGAATGAAGCGCTTGGCGCCCCATTTCTGACGGTAGTGGTTCATCAGGTCCGTCAGATCGACCGCAGTCTGCTCCGGGGTCTTGTGTTCCCAGTAATAGCGCAGCACGTCGATGCCGACCACCGGGTAACCCATCTTGGCCATATCACCGGCAACCACTTTGTCCAGATCGCGCCAGCCGCCGTCACCGG
>JARDZH010000331.1 GCA_029240955.1 Pseudomonas sp.
CGCCCTGCTCGAACGTCTTACCGGCGTGACCGACTACCATTCGCTGTCCTCGGACCAGCGCATCGAAGTGCGTCGCTACCTGCTGTGCCTGGACGACACTGCGCGCAAGGTCAGCAAACTGCCCGATCTGGGTGCTCGTGAGAAGTCCGATCTCGAGAAACTGCGCAAGGATCTGACCGGCACGACTGAGTACGCGCCGTTCTGGGTGATCCTGGCAGTGGCACTGGCACTGGGTATTGGCACCATGGTCGGCTGGAAGCGGGTGGTACTGACCATCGGCGAGAAGATCGGCAAGCAAGGCATGACTTATGCGCAGGGCATGTCCGCACAGATCACTACAGCCTGTGCGATCGGTCTGGCCAACGTGTTCAGCCTGCCGGTTTCGACCACGCATATCCTGTCGTCCGGTGTTGCCGGCACCATGGTCGCCAACAAGAGCGGTCTGCAGGGCGGCACCGTGCGCAACATTCTGCTGGCCTGGGTGCTGACGCTGCCGGCCACCGTCGCCCTCGCCGCTTTCCTCTTCTGGCTTGCCACTCTGGTACTGGCCTGATTCAATCTGGCGCCGCTTGATGCTCTAGCGGCGCTTTTTCGACCCTAGCAACGATCCCATCAGCCCCCTGACCAGTTGGCGCCCCAACTGGTTGGCGGCCTGACGCATGGCGTTTTTCATGGCCTGTCCTGCGAGGCTGCCAAGAAACTCAGTGGCCTTGTCACCAAAACTCTCGTCTTCACCGGCTTTCTGCGCTGGCGCCTCGGCACCTGCCGGGTCCTCCACGACCTTCCGTGCAGCCAGCATTTCGTAGGCCGATTCGCGGTCGATTGCCTGATCGTACCGGCCCCGCAACGCTGACTCCGCGATCAATGCTTCCCGCTCGGTCGCATCGAGCGGTCCGATGCGCGACTGGGGCGGCGCGATCAACACACGCTGCACCATCGCCGGCGTTCCCTTGTCCTGCAGCGTCCCCACCAACGCCTCTCCGATGCCCAGTTCGGTCAGTACGCTCAGGGTGTCGAATTCAGGATTGGGTCTGAAGCCCTGTGCCACGGCGCGCAAGGATTTCTGTTCCTTGGCGGTGAACGCGCGCAGGCCGTGCTGGATACGCAGCCCAAGCTGGGCGAGGACGTCATCGGGCAGATCGCCAGGTGACTGGGTGACGAAGTAAACGCCGACGCCCTTGGACCGGATCAGACGCACCACTTGCTCCAGACGCTCCTGCAAGGCCTTGGGCGTGTCAGCGAACAGCAAATGTGCCTCATCGAAAAACAACGCCAGCAGAGGTTTGTCAGCGTCGCCGCGCTCTGGCAGCTGTTCGAAAAGCTCAGCCAGCAGCCACAGCAGAAAGGTCGCATACACCTTTGGCGCCTGATGCACCAGACGGCTGGCATCCAGCAGATGGATCTGCCCTCGCCCGTCGCGCGCCGGCTGCAGCAAGTCGGTCAATTGCAGCGCCGGTTCACCGAACAACGCTTCGGCGCCTTGTTGCTCCAGCCCCGACAGACGCCGCTGCAAGGCTTGGCTGGAGGCTGAAGTCATCAACGCGCTGTCTTCACCGAGCAGCTGCGGGTTATCGCGCAGGTGATTGAGCAGCGCTTTCAGATCCTTGATATCGAGCAGCAACAGCCCTTCCTGATCCGCCACCTTGAACGCTGCGTACAGCGCCGCCTGCTGGCTGTCGGTCAGCTCCAGAAGATTGCCCAGCAACAAAGGCCCCATTTCACTCAGGGTCGTACGCAGCGGGTGACCCGTTTTACCGTCCACATCCCACAGCGTGATCGGATAGGCTTGGGGTCTGTGCGCAAGCCATGGCATGCCTGCGATTCTCTCGGCGATCTTGCCCTGGGGGTTGCCCGGCGCGCCGAGACCGCACAGATCGCCTTTGATATCAGCCGCGAAAACCGTCACGCCAGCATCGCTGAATGTTTCGGCAAGACGCTGCAGGGTGACCGTCTTGCCGGTGCCGGTGGCACCAGCGATCAGACCGTGGCGGTTGGCCAGACGCAGCGCCTGGGACACCGGCTGCCCGGACAGATCAGCGCCCAACGCGATTTCCTGTGATTCGTGCATGTCGTCACCTTTTTGTCTGACATCGTTCAGCGCCTGCGCCACAGCGCCGCAACAAGTATTGCCCAATTTCCCGGACTGTCCTGGTCATCGCCCGGTCATTGCAGCCGGACCTGCGCGCTTGAGCGCTTGTCTGCGGTAACGCAACGGCGGTGGATTCGGCCGCCAGCATCTATTCTTGTGGGGAGTCGGTAACGGACGACCCCAGCCCGGAGGAACGTTTTCGTGCACATTGCGGACATGACGATGTTCTACGCCCCTGCCAGCGGCGGCGTGCGCACTTATCTGGACGCCAAGCACCGGCGCCTCGGAAATAATCCCGAGGTCCGCCACAGCCTGCTGATCCCGGGTGCGTCATCCAGTCACAACGATGGCGTGTACAAGGTGCCTGCACCGGCTCTGCCGTTCGGCAACGGTTATCGCTTTCCGCTCCGCGTTGCGCCATGGCGAACGGCCCTGCTCGATCTGCAGCCTGATCTGATTGAAGTCGGCGATCCGTATCTGACCGCATGGGCGGCTCTGGACGCCCGGCGCGAACTGGATGTGCCCGTCATCGGTTTCTACCACTCTGACCTTCCCCTGTTGGTGAGCAATCGTGTCGGCCACTGGATGGGCACCAGCGTGCAGGCTTATGTCAGCAAACTGTACGGCAACTTCGACCGGGTCCTTGCGCCAAGCCAGGTGATGGTCGACAAACTGGTCGGCATGGGCGTGGCCAACGTGCACGTTCAGCCGCTGGGTGTCGACCTGCAGGCCTTTCACCCAGGCTACCGGGACGATCGCGTCAGGCAGCAGCTTGGCGTCAGTCCGGACACTCACTTGCTGATATTCGCCGGACGCGGTTCGAGGGAGAAAAACCTGCCGGTTCTGTTGAAATGCATGAAGAGGCTCGGCGCTCGGTATCATCTGCTGCTGGTCGGGTCTCACATGCCGACGCAAGTCCCGAGCAACGTTTCGATCATTGGCCACTTCTGCAAACAGCCACAGCTGGCGCGCTTGCTGGCGAGCGCCGATGCGTTGATCCATGCAGGCGATCAGGAAACCTTCGGCCTGATCGTGCTGGAAGCAATGGCGAGCGGTATTCCGGTGGTCGCGGTGGCTGCCGGGGCATTCACCGACATCATCCCCGGCACATGCGGCTTGTTATGCGAGCCGAACAATCCATCTTCCATGGCCTGCGCGATACGCCAGCTGTTCAGCGCAGATGTGCGCGAGGCAGGCCGAATCGCGCGCCGACACGTGGAAAGTCACTACAGCTGGGACACAGTGGTTGCCGGTTTGCTGGGACACTATCGAGCGGTGCTCGGAACCAGGCCGCAGGTAGTGGCTCATGGTTGAGTCCGCCACCTCAAGCCTGATTCTGGTGCTGCACGATGTTGCACCGGAAACCTGGCCGGATTACCAGAGGTTCGTGGCCGAGGTGGACGAGCTTGGGGGCGTCCCCATCAACTGGCTAGTGGTGCCTGACTTCCACAAACGCAGCCCGGTGGTGTCTGCGCTTCCCTTTCAACGGCTTTTACACGGTCGGCTGACCCGCGGTGACGAACTGATCCTGCACGGTTATCACCATTGCGACGATGGGCCCGCACCGCGCGGGGTGCGCGAGTACTTCATGCGCCGTGTCTATACGTGGGAAGGCGAATTCTACGGCCTGAATCAGCCACAGGCGTTCGCGCGCCTTGAGGCGGGCGTCGAGCTGTTCGCGAAAATGGGCTGGCCGCTGTATGGATTCGTGGCACCTGCGTGGCTGCTCAGCGAGGGTACTCGCCGGGCGCTGCGCACGTTGCCGCTGACTTACACCAGCGACGTCGCTCACTTTTACTGGCTGCCGGAATTCGTGGCCATCGACGCGCCGGGCATTGTCTGGAGTGCAGGCAGCGCGTGGCGGCGAGGGTTGTCGGGACTCTACAGCGCAGTCAGAGAACGCCAGTTGCAGACCGCGCCTGTCATTCGTCTGGGCCTGCATCCGGTAGACATGCGACACGAGACCTCGCGGCAGTACTGGCTCGACCTGCTCGTACGTCTGCTCGAAAGCGGCCGCACGCCCATGACCAAAATCAGTTGGCTCAAGAGTCAGGTG